>JAYRWF010000076.1:0-3974 GCA_041918195.1 Anaerolineales bacterium | reverse complement strand
GGTATCGGTCCTTCCGCCAGCCCGACGGACCCCTTCCGTCCGGCCTGGCCGTTTACCTCCTCCGAGCACGATTTTATTCCGGTTGGCCCCTGGAATACGGATGGCCTGATTATTGTCATGCCGCTCCATTCCCAGGAGAGGTCGGAGTATGTGCATAGCCTGATCGCGGCGAAGTTTCCGATCTTGTTCATTGGGTCTGGGGAGCAAGGCCCAACGATCATGACCGATAACTCTGCCGGCATTCTGGAGGCTATGCACCACCTGGTTGACCATGGACACAAGCAAATCGCTTTTATCGCCGGCAGCCAGGATGACCTGGATGGCGACACGGGGGATCGTTTGCAGGCCTATCAATCTGCCTGCCAATTTTACGGCTTGGATCAAAACCCCGCTCTGGTAGCTTTTGGCCGTCACGTCTTCGATGGTGGTTCCCTGGCCATGCAGTAAATCATCAACGCAGGTACAGAATTTAGCGCCGTCCTGGCAAGCAATGATGAGTCCGCCTTAGGCGCCATGCAGGTGCTCGAGAAATCTGGGTACAGGATTCCGGATGATGTCGCCGTGATTGGTTTCGACAACCGCCTGGAAGGCGCTGGTCATACGCCAGCCTTGAGCAGCATTCATGTCCCCCTGTACGAGATCGGCTACCAGGCTGTGAAACAGATGATTCAACACGTCCAGGGCGAAGGCGAGCTGGCTGGAAATATCAAGGTTACCACCCGTTTGGTCGTCCGCCAATCCTGTGGCTGTAACTACCTGGAAAACACCCCCAGCAAGCCAGGGCCGAACCAGGTTCCCGGATCCCTGGTAGATCCAGAATGGCCTGACCGCTTGCCAGAGATCATCGCCATGACCATCTTAAACCAGGCCCACAGCCTTACCGAACAGGAAGGCCTGAGGCTTTGCCGGCGATTGGTGGAAACATTTTGCGATGCAATTAAGACCGGAGAGCGGGGCGATTTTGATAACACCCTCCGCGCAGTACTCCTGCACACTCAGGCTGGCGACGATGATGCTCACATCTGGCAGGATGCCATTACTATTTTGAATCAATGGGTGGTTGAAAGACTGGCTGCCAGCTCTCCTTCTATCGCCCTGGCTAACCAGATCCTGGATAACGCCCGCGTGCTGATCAGCACTCATATGCAGCAGCAACATCGCCAGTATGTCGCTGCCGATCGCTGGACTTACAGCCGCCTGAGCCTGTTAACTGCCCGGCTACTGACCGCCCTGGATGAGACCCAGATCTATGAAATCCTGGCCAGGCACCTGCTCGACATGGAGATCGACCTGGCTGTCCTCGGCTTATTTGAAGCCGAGCAGGAGGATTCTGTGGCCTGGTGCGCGCTCCGCAATGTAGTCCAACCGGAGCAGACCCTGGTCCGCATTCCAACCCGAAACTTTCCGCCTGCAGGTCTGCTAGATGCTGATGTTCCATTTATCCTTACCCTGATCCCCCTGGTCGATCAATCCGGGCAGATCGGCTTCATGGTGTTTGGCGCAGACTATTTTGACCTGTACGGCGCCATCGTACAGCAAGTGGGCGGCGCGCTCAACACTGCTCGATTGTACCGGCAGGCTACAGAAGGCCAACGCCTGGCAGAAGAAGCCAACCGGATGAAGAGCCGCTTCCTCTCGACGATCAGCCACGAGCTGCGCACACCGATCAACCTGGTCATGGGTTTGAGTGGTATCTTATTAGCAGAAAGCGACGAAGGCAAGTCCCCCCTGCCCGACTCGGCCCAGAGAGACATCGAACGCATTTATGCCTATTCCCAGCACCTGGGCGGTTTGATCGGAGATGTTCTTGACCTGGCCACCAATGACGCCGGTAAACTTCGGCTAAATATGGAGCTGGTCGACCTGGGCGAAGCCCTGCGCCTGGTCGCGGAAAGTGGCAGCCAGTTGACCGCCGACAAAGGGCTGGACTGGAAGGCCAGCCTTCCCGAAAGCGGCCCCTGGGTGCTTGGAGACCGAACCCGGCTGCGACAGGTTGTCTTGAACCTGGTCAACAATGCCATCAAGTTCACCAACCAGGGCGAGGTGAGTCTATCCATAACTGAAAACGGCCAATTCGTCACAGTCTCTGTTCAGGATACCGGCTTGGGCATTCCGCCTGAGGATCAACCGGCCATCTTTGATGAATTTCGCCGCTCTGAGCGCAGTGTTTCTTTAGGCTATGCTGGTTTGGGACTTGGATTGGCTATCTGCAAGATGTTGGTTGAAATGCAAGGCGGGACGATTCAAGTAATTTCCAGCGGTGTTGAAGGCCAAGGATCCACATTTTCCTTCACCTTACCAAGCCTGCCTCCACCCGCTCAACCGGTCGAAAAACCCGCGATAAAATCCAGCGACGAACAGACCGTCCTGCTCTTGCTGGCGCGTTCAAACGCCAGTGAGCGACTGCCGATTTTGCTCAGGCAGCATGGTTTAAAGGTTCAACAATCCTTGCTGGAGTCTTTCTCTGCCTGGCAATCGTCCCTGCTCAGAGAGCCTCCCGACATCATCATCCTGGACATCAGTGGAGCCTCAGAAACTGGCTGGAGTATGTTAAAAACAGTAAAGGGGGTCCAGGCAAGCCAGGGCATCCCAATATTATTTTATTCCTCTTCCCCCGCCGGCGAGGCAATCATCAACCTGGACTACCTTACCAAGCCGGTAGAGCCGCCAGAGTTGATGCGCACCCTGGATCAGGTAGGCTTGATTTCCGATCCAGATCATCCGGTGCGCACCTTCCTGGTCGTTGATGACGAACCAGACACACTAGACCTGCATGCCCGCATCTTGCAGTCGCAATCATCCTCCCATCGCGTCCTGAAAGCCAGCAATGGTCTGGAAGCGCTCCAAATTCTATGGAATAACCCCATCGATTTGGTGCTGCTGGATTTGCAAATGCCCGAGATGGATGGTTTTGGCGTGCTGGAAGCGATGCGCGAGAACGAAAGCACCCGAGAAATTCCTGTCATCGTCTTGACCGGCACAACCCTGACCGAGATCGAGATGGCTCGGCTGAACCAGGGGGTTGCAGTGGTGCTGAAAAAAGGCCTGTTCAGCGTGGAAGAAACCCTCGGCCATATCGATGCTGCGCTCGAACGTAAACGCAGGCTGAGCGTGGACGCTCAACGATTGGTGCGGCTTGCGATGGCGTATTTGCATGAGCGTTATGCCGAGTCGATCTCACGCTGGGACCTGGCTCAATACGTGTCAATTTCCGAGGATTACCTGACCTACTGTTTTCGCCAGGAACTTGGCACCACCCCGATGCAGTATCTCCAGCGCTATCGAGTGAACCAGGCGAAACTTTTATTGAAAAACAGCCCAAAATCCATCACAGAAATCGCTCAAGCAGTAGGTTTTACGGACAGCGGTTACTTCAGTCGGGTCTTTCACCGCCAAACTGGGATGTCTCCGGAAGCTTTCCGTCGCGCCTGATTTCACTCCAGCCTAATCAAGCTTAAACAACGCCCCGGCATCGCGTGAAGAAGACCGGACGCTTTATTGGCAATTGATATGAATTGTCCATATGACTCACTCTTTTCTCCAAGTCACGGGCAGGTGAATCCTATAAAATGGTAAGAGCAGTCTAGCGAAAAAGAGCGACGAACAGCCTGGCAAATCCACCAGGATTGGCCGCTGACCTCTAACCAAATACCCGTTTTCAGGCGTTGCAACGCCCTCATAAACAGCCTTCATTGCAAACGATTCAAGGCCCTACAGCAGTAAAGGAGGCGCACAGAAAACAAAAATCACCCTGAAGCTAAACCCATCGTTTCCCATTTGAACTATACCCAAACAAGGAGATAAGAAATGAAGAAAGTCACAATTTTTGTTGTTGTTGCTCTGGCGCTGATCATGGTTTTGGCGGCTTGTGGAACCAGCGCGACCGAGCCCGCCCAGGCGCCCGCTGATGATACCCAGGCCGAGGCGCCTGCAGCAGCGAGCGAAGGGGGTGTTTGTACTGCGGATACGACCCT
>JAYRWF010000075.1:0-2374 GCA_041918195.1 Anaerolineales bacterium | reverse complement strand
GGTAGCCGTTGCCGTGATCGATCACCACCAGGTAGCCGTAACCGAAATTCGACCAACCCGAATATACAATCACACCACTGTCAGAGGCAAAGACGGCATTCCCAGTGGCGCCGGCAATATCGATCGCCGGGTGGATCCCCGAGTAATTATAACCAGAGATTGAGCGTACCACGGTTGGCCAGATAAATGTCCCGGTGCCTACTGCGCCTTCATATGTCGCGCCACAACTTCCATCGCCGTAATAGGATGCTGCAGCAGCATTCGAGCGGGTAATCGCCGGTGGCCCCCAATCCTTGATCGCCCGCTTGCCTTCCGGAACAACGATCCATTGATCCGGCTGCAAGCCAGAATTTGGCCCATTGAGCGCGGTCAGGTCGGCGTTATTACCTGGATACTCCAGGATCGATTCTGGATCGACGCCAAAAAAGGCAGCAACCGATCCCAGGTTATCATTCGGATTCCATTTATAGTACGTGCCATCGATAGGCAAGATATTCAAGACCTGGTCTGGCTTCAGCAGATGAGGGTTATCCTGCAGGGTTTCAAAGTTGCCCCATAAAATGGTTTCCGGTTTCAATCCAAACGCATCGGCGATCGCAAAAAGCGTGTCGTCGCGCTGAACGGTGTAGGTGATCACTTCTTGGCGCGGGCGTTCAGGGATGATTGTTCGGACATCAGTATGCCGCAGAATTCCTTCGTTGTCCAGGTAGGGAGAAGATTTCGTCAAAGGAGATAAAGCTACCGATGAGTCTATACCGGTTGGTTGGGCTGTGGGTTGCTCGCTTAACGTCGGGAGGGTTGGCGCCGGGCTATTTGCCTTGGCGCTGGGTTGGATGAAACGCTGCCAGACCAACCAGGCCAGGATCACAAGTACCACGGCCATTAAGAAATTCGCCGCCACCGGCAGGGCGTTATTGCTTTTCTGCTCGTTAGGCGCTGAGGAAGGTTTTTCAGGAGTGGATTGTTTTTCCATAAATCAACTTAAGATAAGGCTACCAGACATAATGGGCATGTACCTGACTTGGAAAGTGATTATAACAAAGAACCGGGTCTCATTCCACTCATTGCCAGAATTGGTGAATAGCTGGTTTCTGGTTGAACTGGTGCTACAATTGAGATATCTTGACCAACAATCATCGGTTGGCTTAGTGGTTATCATGAAGAAAGCTTCTATCATCTATGTGCTCATATTGATGCTGTTTGGGTTGGGCTTGACGGGCTGCCAGCGATTTTCCCCGCCTCCCGACCAGGAAGCCAGCCCGCCTGCGGTCGATCAAGCCCTGGCACCGTCTCCCTCGCCAACCTTAACCCTGACGCCTACCCTCACCCCAACGCCCACTCAGACTCCCACACCTACCTTGACGCCAACGCCCCCTTTGCTCGTCCTACCGGGCACTCCCTTACCTATGGCTTTAGTGCCGATCAGCGCTGGGAATGCGAGCCAGGTTTCTGCGTTGGCAGCCTGGCCGGTGGAAGCCGTCAATGATCTGGCCTGGACTTCCGATAGCAGCCTGCTTGCGGTCGCAACGGGTAAACAAATTGAATTGTTCGATGTGTATTCACGCACTTCGCTACGTTCGTTATACCCGGCTTCTCCAGAAGTGGTCAGCATCGCCTTCAGCACGGATTTTTTTGGAACCTGGCTGGCAGCCGGTAGCCGTTGGGGATCAGAAACAGAAGGTTATAACAGCGCAGTAGAACTATGGCGTGGGCCAGATTGGCAACCACGCGGGTTGTTATCCGCCTCGCCGCGTGGCCTGAATGAAATTTCCTTTTCGCCCACCGGTAAGCTGCTCGCTGCAGTGTACTCCAGCCCGGTAGAACGCGAAAACTTGATCGAATTGTTGGATACCACCCGCTGGACCATCAGCTCCACCTTGCAGGCCGGTTCGGTATTACAAATTTCTTTTTCCCCAGATTCAGCCTTCCTGGCTACCAGCCCTGACCGCTATTCAGTGAAAATCTGGGACATTAACCGCAGAACCCTGGCGTACAAATTCTCGACCAGTTTTAGCGAAGCGGTCAATTCTCTGGCATATTCTCCGGATGGCGCACTCCTCGCGACAGGCAGTTACGCTGGGCTGGTCAGCCTGTGGGATACCAAAACCGGCTTGTTGGTCCGCTCAATCCAGGCGGATGCTGCGGTTGAAAGCCTGGCCTTCAGTCCGGATGGGCGAGTCCTGGCAACCGGAAGCGGATTTGAGGACAACCTGGTTCGCCTTTGGTTGGTAGATACCGGCGAGCTGGTGCGTGAATTGGAAGGCCACACCCAGGGGGTTAACCAGCTTTTGTTTTCGCCCGATGGTCAGTGGTTGGTTTCTGGCTCTTATGCAGGAGAACTGTTCTTGTGGGGCATCCGCCCGTGATGGTTGCC
>JAYRWF010000074.1:0-3308 GCA_041918195.1 Anaerolineales bacterium | reverse complement strand
CCAGCATGAAGCCGAACACGCCACTCAAATAAAAGAATGGCGTGTTCGGAAAGGGATTTGAGGAGAAGAAACTTAGTTTTTATTCGAAGCGATCTTAGCTTCGATCATTCTGGCGCCCTGGACCGGAATGCGCTTGGGCTTGGCCTCCTCAGCTTTGGGCAGGGTCAAGATGAGGACACCCTGTTCGTAATCTGCCTTAATCGAATCGGCCTTGACCGGGGTGGGCAACGAGAAGCTGCGGGTGAAGCTACCAAAGCGGCGTTCGCGCAGGTGATAGCGTGCATCTTCAACTTCCTTCTCTTCCTTGACATCGCCTTTGATCGTCAAGACGTTGTTATTGTAAGTAATTTCCAGGTCTTCAGGTTTGATCCCCGGAAGCGATGCCTTGACCACAAAGGCCTCTGGCTCTTCGACAATATCAACCGCCACACCGAAGGCATCGGGTCGCCAGGCCAGGTTTGGCCCAACAAAGGCGCTATCGAACAGGCGATCCATTGCGTTGCGCAGGGTCAGCATTTCATCCATCGGATTCCAACGTGTAAGGTTTGACATAGAATTTACCTCCTTAAAGATATCAGGTTTATCTTATGTCAATAATTTAACCTGGATTTGCAAGAATCACGTCAGAAGGATATTTGAGATTTATAAGACTTCCGAATGACCAGTGGCTGGGAGTTGGTGAATCAAAGTACCTGGAGATGAGCCTGCCAGGGCTAACTCGGTTAATCCGGGTTGTTCTCCGGAAAAGATCAATATTTCCAGGCCGGGTACAGTCTTCACAAGGTCGAGGCTGAGCTGGACCTTGCTGGCCATCCCACCGGTGACATCAACAGCCTGCGCGCCCGCCAGCTTCGAAATCACCTCTGAATAATTATCGGGGGTAATCTCTTCGATCAGGTGTATGCAAGCTGGATAATCCGCCCAGACCCCGGCTTCGATTCCAGCCAACAAGATCCGGCCAGGAGCAAATCTCTCGGCCAGATGTGAGAATAAATCTTCGGTGGATAGAATTGTGCCGCCGCGTTGGCGATCAAAGACCACATCGCCATAAACGACCGGGATCAAGCCATGCTGGATGGCAGATTGGAGAGGCGCTAAATCCCAGTTTAAAACCTTGCCGTTTTGGGCGGTAACGCTGGAGAGGGGCGACAAGCCGATTACCGGCAGCCCGGCCTTGCCAAGGATATCCACAACCAGGCGATTTAAAGCCTGGGCATCGCGCCAGACCTCGACAAATCCGAGCCATTCTTTTGGACTGCGGACTCCCAGTCGAGTGCCATAGCGGCTGGCCGAGACATGCCCAAAAGACCCCGAGCCATGCCCCAGCACCAACCTCAAGGTAGGGTTTCGCTGGAAGGCACGTTGGATTTCATCTGCCAGCCTCGCCAATACTTCAGGCCTGGCAGATTGAGGAATGTGCTTCTGGGTGATCAGAGAACCACCAAGTTTTAAAAATTGCAGGCTCATGCTCACCTGACCTGGGTCTTAATTATCCGAACCGCTCCAGCCGCGGACAAAGCAGCGGCTACCTGCTCAACGGTCTCGGGGGTCACCAACGCAATCATGTTGCCCCCCCGCCCACCGCCGGAGAGCTTGGCTCCCAATGCACCACCGTTTTTGGCTGCATCCACCAGGCGATCCAGCTCAGGACAGGAAATGCTCATTTGCTGGAGCAGGGAATGATTTTCATTCATCAGCGGGCCTAATTCATATGGACGGCCTTCTTCGATCAACCGGCGGGCGGCGATCGAAATTCTTCCCACTTCACCAAACAACCGCTCATAGCGGAGTGGATCTGCTTCCCAAAGCTGGCGCAAGTCGCCGACTGCCTGGGAAGTTGGGCTTTTAACACCACTATCGCCAATTATCAGAGCAAAAGGCGCCGCTACCCGAAAAGTTTGCAGCGGCTGCCCGCGCACAAAATAAACCGGCTGGTTATAGGTGATCACCGTGTTATCGATGCCCGAGGGCGTACCGTGATGCCGTTTTTCAGCCTGGTAGGCGATCGACGAAACCTGCTCATCCGGTAAAGGCTGGCCCAGGAAAGCAGATAAGGCGCGTATGACAGACACAGAGACTGCCGCCCCCGACCCGAGGCCAGCCGCCAGGGGGATGGTGGAGGTAATCCGCAAGGTCAGCGCTGGCGGATGAGCAACCCGCAAAGCATCAAAAACCCCCTCGACGACAATCTTGAGAGGGTGCAAGGCTGGCAACTCAGCCAGGAAAGCTTCTAAACCGATATCCGGGGCCTGGATGCGTACCGCCTCGTCAGGCAGCCTGGGCTCCGCGTAGACGACTGCCCGGGCGGACACCTGCTGTACCGGCACCGCAATCGCTGGCCGGCCATAAACTACGGCGTGTTCACCGAACAGGATGATTTTTCCGGGGGCAAGCGCAGAAATCGCCGGCATAATAGGCCTGGTTTAGCCGGCCCGGCTAAAAGACATAAAAGATCAGCAAAATAGCAGACCCCCATAAGAAGATCGTCAGTTGGAGCGGGCGATCTTCCAGCAGCACATCTTCCGGTGCGCCACCGCTATGCTTGACCTGGATCAGCCACAAGTAGCGAAAAACCCCGTAGATGACAAACGGGATGGTCAGCATCATGACATGATTATCCGGCAGGTTCACCGCCGAAAAAGTGTACAGACTGTAGGCGATGATGGTGGTGGCTGAGACAATCGTGATCAACTGGTCGAGCAACGGGATGGTGTAGCCTTCTAACACCCGACGATGGGTATTGGCGTCGCCTGCTAATAGCGCCAGCTCAGCCCGGCGCTTGCCAAAGCCAAGGTACAGCGCGCCCAGCGTGGTCACCACATACAGCCAGGGGGAGAAACGAGACACCTGGATCAACATCACCCCCGCCGCCACCCGCAGGACAAAGCCAAGCGCGATCGTGAAGACATCCAGCAAGGGCAGGTGCTTGATCCATTTTGAATAAGCCAGGTTGAGCACAAAATAACTTAACGCTACCCAACCAAAGCCAGTCGATAGCCAGAAGGAGAGCGGGATAGTCGCCAGGAAGACTGCGATGGCGGCCATTACTGCCAGGTTCAGAGGAAGCTGGCCCGAAGCAATCGGCCGGCGACGTTTTTCCGGGTGGATTCGGTCCGCCTCAATATCAGCTATATCATTTATGATATAAACCAAACCAGAGACAAAACAAAAAACGACGAAACCAGCCAGGGTGCGCAGGGTGGCATCGAGATGATCAAAACCTAGTTGGCGGTCAAAGACCAGGGCAGCAAATATCACCGCGTTTTTAGGCCATTGACGCGGTCGCATGGTTTTGATCAGTGCTTTTG
>JAYRWF010000073.1:0-3106 GCA_041918195.1 Anaerolineales bacterium | reverse complement strand
TAATCGGTCGGGAAGTAAAAAGGTATCAACCACCATCTAGCCAGCAATACATTATCCTGATTCCAAAAGGGTGGACCAGAGAACACCTGGGTGGAAAAACGGATGCCTGGCGATGGTTCCAAAACAAATACCCGGCCATCGCGAGCCATTTAGCGCCTTTTGCCGAATTTGCTGAAGCTCGTTATGATAAAGGCGAATATTGGTGGGAACTGCGTGCTTGCGATTATTATGCGGAGTTCGAAAAACCGAAGATCATATATCCAAATATTAGCAAAAAACCGGAATTCACGTACGACACCTCCGGAATCTACACAAATCAGAAATGTTTTATTATTCCTACTGACTCGAAATACTTGCTGGGAGTATTGAACAGTAGCGTGACATTCTATCTGTACCGGAAATTGTTACCCAAATTACGAGGCGACTTCTACGAGCCTAGTTATGTCTTTTTCAAAGAGTTTCCCATCCGCCCGATCGACTTCACCAACCCGGCCGACGTCCAGCGCCACGACCAGGTGGTTGCCCTGGTCGAGCGCATGCTCACCCTCCACCGCCAGCTCGCCGCCGCCCAAACCCCATCCGAGCGCTCCATGCTCCAGCGCCAGGTCGAGGCCACCGACCGCGAAATCGACCGCCTGGTCTACGCCCTCTACGACCTCACCCCAGCCGAAATCCAGATCGTGGAGGGCGGCTGATGGGTGAAATCATCCACCTGTCCTGCCCGGCCTGTGGCCACCGCTCCGGCGGGCTGCTCACCGGTTGGGGCATGGCCTGTGAGATGCAGATCCGTCTCTGCCGTGACTGCCTGGAGCTGGTCAGCGTGGTCGTCCGGGTCAACCCGCATGCGCCGGAACCTGCTCGCAAGGATGCGGAGCAAGAGCTCGGCCGCTGCCCGCGCTGCCTGGGCCGCGATCTGCAGCCCATCTCGCCGCCCTATGCCTGCCCGCGCTGCGGGACGCCATTGGAAGAAATTTACGATCAAGGAGGGATGTGGGATTGAACGCCTTTTCATCTCCCCCCATTTTTGCCCTTCAAAATGGGGGGAGAAAAAGAGCGGGGGCGCGCCCCTCAGTGCCTCAGTGTTTATTCAGCGCCTCAGTGGTTCAATGTTTCGGCGGTTTGGCCTCGGTATCCTGGCCACGCGATTCGAAATCGAATTGCCTATTCACGTTAACCTGCCTCTACACGATCGTTGGATGGGGTCCTAGAATAGGCGCTCCCAAAATGGGAACATAGGGTATAATATCTCTGCGGGCAGGCTGTATGCGCATCATCGCTCTAAAAACGCTCCGTGAATATTGGGAAGCCCACGCAAATTCTCGTTCTGCTTTAGAGGCCTGGTTTGACCATGCCAAAAACGCAACCTGGAATTCTCCGCAAGATCTGATTCGCGACTATGGACTGGATGTTATCTTGCCAGACAACCGGGCTGTCTTTAAGATCAAAGGTAACAGCTACCGCCTTGTAGTCAGGATCAACTATCCAGGGCATCTGATCTTTATCCGTTTCATTGGCACGCATGCAGAGTATGACAAGATCGATGCCAGGACGATTTAGCAGGAAATCAAAAAAATGGAAATTAAACCCATTCGCACCGACCAGGATTACCAGGCTGCGCTGGCAGAAATTGAGCGCATTTTTGATGCGCTGCCCGGCACGCAAGATGGCGATCGTCTGGATGTTTTGCTGACCCTGGTGGAAGCCTATGAACAGCGCCATTTCGCACTCCCACTGCCAGATCCGATCGAGGCCATTGTTTATCATATGGACCGGCTTGGCCTGACCCGCAAGGATCTCGAGCCAGAAATCGGCAGCCGGGCGCGGGTTTCAGAAATCCTCAACCGCCGGCGGCCGTTGACCATCCGCATGATCCGCAACCTCTCCGCCAGGCTGGGCATCTCGCCCCAGGCGCTGCTGCAGGAATATCCCCTGGTGGACGATCAAACGCTGCGCTATCCGGCCCGCACGGGGGACGAAAAACCCACCTACCAGGTGGCAGACCGGGACGCCCGAAACGAGCTCCCCAACAAACAGGATGGTTGACCACCTCATCCCCCGAAACCCCGCCCCTCAGTGCCTCAGTGTTCCTTCAGTGCCTCAGTGGTTCAGTGTTTCGGCGATCTGGTTTCGGTATCCTGGCCATCCGATTCCATATCGACCTGCCTATCCACGTTAACCTGCCCCTACACGATCCTCGGATTGTCTCCCCCCATTTTTGTTCTTCAAAATGGGGGGAGATTTAGAGGGGGGTTGCCCTTCAAAATGGGGGGAGAAACAGAGGGGGGTCTCAGCGCCTCAGTGTTTCTCGGTTGACTTTCCTCCTCTCTTAAGCTATAATCTGGTTACCAAAACGTTTTGGTAAACGCCCGAGCGACCTGGTTCCTTTTGAACCTCGCCTGGCAGGGGGAATGTCGGGGTTCGTTTCGGCGTATCTCTTGCCTTCGCTTCGCCCTCGCCATCTTCGCCAGTCTGCGTCCCTCGGATGGTTAGTTCAGGTAAAGGAGCCATCCAATGTTCAAAGAAACCGACCTCCAGGAATTTCACGCCCGCTTCATCCAGGAACGCGCCGACCTGCTCCAGGATATCCAGCGCGAGCAAGCCCGCCTGCAGGCGTATACCGAAGAAAATCCCAATCCGCTCGACCTGGTGGACCGCAGTCGCTACCAGGAGATCTCTCTCCAACGCCTGGAGAACCTCCAAAAATGGCTCGCTGAAATCGAAGCCGCCTTGCAGCGCCTGCGCGACGGCAAGTATGGCATTTGCGTGCGCTGCGGAAAGCCGATCAACCCGGAACGCCTGGCCGCCATCCCGGCTGCCGCTTATTGTATCCGCTGCCAGGCCCACCAGGAAAGCCTCTACCCCTAGAACTGCTCCCGGGCAAGCCTATGTCCCGGGGGAGAAAGGAAGGATCAATGCACCAATTGGATATCCGCAAATTAACCGGCCTGAAAGGCTACCCGGCCGTCTCGATTTTATTGCCCACCCACCGCACCTGGCCAGACAACCAGCAGGACCCCATCCGCCTGAAAAACCTGGTCGCCCAGATGGAGCGCCGTCTGCTGGACGAGTTCCCTCGCCGCGAAGTCGCCCCGCTCCTCTCCCATGT
>JAYRWF010000072.1:0-4660 GCA_041918195.1 Anaerolineales bacterium | reverse complement strand
TGGAGCGCTCCGGTCAGTGATGGGAAACTGGTCTTCCAGGCTGGGATGGATCATTTCTTGTATGCCCTTGATCCGGAGACTGGCGCGGTTGTTTGGCAGACCGAGGATCTGGGCGGCTCGATCTCAGGTACTCCAATAATCAGCACGGACGGCATCCTGTATTTTGGAACCTATGTTAATGAAATGTTAGCTGTCGAGGCTACCAGCGGCGATATCCTCTGGCGCACCCCGGTATCGGGCTGGATCTATGCCTCGCCGCTCCTGTATGATGGCCGGCTGTATATTGGTGATCTGAAGGGCGTTTTTTATTCAATTGACGCCGCTACTGGCAGTTTGATCTGGCAAGCCGAGCCACATGCCGAGAAAGATCCAGAAATCTCGGGCCAGGCAGCGGTGGTTGGCGATACCGTTTTCTTTGGCGTCAAGGCAGGCGTGTTATATGCCCTGGATATCGAGAATGGCGTCACCCGTTGGAACAGCCTGCAGAAGCCGTTTGGTAATGACAATGGCAAGACGACTTTGGGAAAGTTATATGCTCCTGTTAACACCGATGGCGAGACGCTTTACCTTTCGCTGATGGGGGCCCAGCAATTGCTGGTCGCTATCGACGCAAATGGTGAGCTTAAATGGCAACCTTTCGTTCCGGCAAAATAACTTCCGGTGCGATAGATTAATCCGAGAAATATTGGTTCAGTACTGAAAAAGAGTGCACCATGTGGGATACCCTGATTATTAACCCGATGGTTAACATCCTACTGTTGATCTATGGCGTGGTCGGTAACTTCGGCCTGGCGATCATCCTGTTCACGATCCTCATCCGCCTGATCACCCACCCGCTGTCTGTCCAGCAGATTCGTAGTGGCCAAAAAATGCAGGAAATGCAGCGCAGCAAGGCTTACCAGGAATTGCAGAAAAAATACAAGGATGACAAAGCCAAGCTGCAGCAGGAACAGATGCGTATGTACCAGGAGATGGGGATCAACCCGTTGGGATCCTGTCTGCCGACCCTGGTTCAATTCCCGATCATCATTGGTCTTTACCAGGCAGTTATTCGGGTTTTAGGCGGAGCGCCGATGCAGATGGTGGATCTGTACAAGCATGTGTACCAGTTCCCGCCCTTTGACAAGCTTATTCCTATCTCCAAAATCATTCCGATCGACAACCAGTTCTTGTGGATGGATCTCAGCCAGCCAGAACGTATCTACGTGCTTGGTTTTGGAATCCCCTTACTGGCAGTCGTGGTGGTTGTTACGACCTGGTTGCAATCTAAGCTGATGACGCCTGCATCGCAACCAGGCGATCAAGGCGCGCAGATGACCCAGATGATGAATCTATATATGCCGATCTTCATGGGCTATCTGGCCTGGACTTTTGCCGCAGGCCTCTCGCTCTATTTTGTGACCAGCAACATCGTGACGATTGTGCAGTACGCTGCGATGGGAAAGGTCGATTGGAGAAATATTTTGCCGGGTAAAAAGCCTGTCGCGGTTGTAGAAAGTAAAGCGACTGTTCCAAATTCGTCTGGGGAGAAGGCTTTGAAAGCGCCTACCAAGACGGCCCCCGTTGGAAAAACAAGCAAACCCAAGCCGTCGAAAGGCAAGACGGCTAAGTAAGGAAAGAGAACGAGGCGGGTATGAACGAAAAACGCACTCACTTAGAGGTAATTGCTGCGAGTATTGAGGAAGCAATTGAAAATGGCTTGGCCGAGCTTGGTCTAACAGAAAACCAGGTTGAGATTGAAGTATTGGACCAGGGCAGCCGCGGTTTGTTTGGCTTGGGCTCACGCCAGGCGCGTGTCCGGCTGATTGTTCTTTCAGAAGCGAACGATCAAGCCAAGTCTGGCCAATCCGACAGTATAGAAGAAGCATTTGATCTGGAACCGACGACGGAAGAAGAAGAGCTTCTCGAAGAATACGAGGAGCATGTCTCCGTCGAAGAGACCGCTGAAGACCTGCAAGATGACGTTCTACAAATTTGCAAAGTAGTTGTAGAAGAGTTGTTAGCCAGGATGAAAGTCCGGGCCAGGGTATCGGCCAGATATATGGAGCCGGGTGACGATCGCAGTAAGAAGATGGCCTGGGTGGATGTGCGCGGCAGCGACCTCAGCATCCTGATCGGACCGCGGGCAGAGACCCTGAATGCCCTTCAATACATCTCTGGGTTGATTGTCAGCAAAGAAATCGGCCGCACCATTCCGCTGGTGGTCGATGTGGAAGGCTTTCGTGCCCGGCGAATAGAGCAGCTCCGCCAGTTGGCTCGCCGGATGGCCGACCAGGCCATTAAAACCGGCCGGCGCCAGGTTTTGGAACCGATGCCAGCCAGCGAACGCCGGATCATCCACATGGAGCTGCGCAATCATCCCCAGGTTTCGACCGAGAGTATCGGTGAAGATCCCCGCCGCAAGGTGACAATTATTCCGAAATAATCCTTGACCGGTGTGGGCGGAGATGGTAAAATCCGCACGCTTAAGTTGCAATGCCCCCATCGTCTAGGGGACCAGGACGCAGCCCTTTCAAGGCTAAAACCAGGGTTCGAATCCCTGTGGGGGCACTGGTTGAACTCCTGTCTTATTCGTGAAATAAGGCAGGAGTTTTTTATTGACACTCCGTTTCATCACCAAAGTCGTTCTGGGTTACGGTAAGGCGCGCCTATGGTATCCAGCAGCAAATCCTCTATCCTTGCTGCCTACTAAGCCCATGCATCATGAGTGAGCCTAACTCCTGCACCAGGCCGGGGTTTTGATAATACTGCTGCAGGAGTTTAGGGCTGCTGAAAGCGTCCATGAAAACTGCAAAAAAAATGCGCAGGGCAGCCTCGGAGAGCTTGGGGTTGACCTGTCCCTGCTCTTTCCCCTCCCAAACCAAACCCAACATCAAGCCGGTCATTTTCTCCTGCGCCGCCGTGCGAATTTTCTTGATCTCGGGGTCATTTTGCAGGTCCAGGCTGCTGAAAATCACCCGTTCTGCGGCGGATGGCTGACCAGAGACCATCATCTCGGAAATGAATCGGATAAAGACGGCCAGTTTTTCTTGGAACGACATTTGGGGGGTCAAGATCTCCTGAGCGCTGCTGACCAGTTGTTCCACAGCACCGGTCACAAACTCCCGTACCAACGCTTCCTTGCTGCCAAAATTATTATAAATCGTCGCCTGTGAAACGCCTGCCTTGCGTGCGATATCTGCAATGCTGACCTTATCAACACCAAACTGGCTGAACAACTCCCATGCGGCGCGGCGGATATCTTCTCTACTCTGTTCTTTACGGCGTTCAAATCCATCCATGTTGATCCTCCTCAACCCCGTCGCAAACCGACCAGGGAAGATTTCTTTTGGCTTTTTTGTTAGAATTGTTAGACTTTATGGCATTGACAATTCTAGAATTATGCCTATAATCAAATTCTGTAATTTATATAGTATTTTACTATAATATCTCCAATTGGCTGTAGCCAGTTATTAGGACGACAATGAAAACCATAATCCCCTTCACATCCGAACTCCCCCCACTTGAACAGGTGGGAGGCAAAGCCCTGGCTCTGATTCAGATGACCGCCGCCGGGATGCCCGTCCCGCCCGGGTCTGTGCTGACCGTCCAGTTTTTTGAACCGTGGCTGGAGATGTTGAAACAATCCCCGGCCTGGAAGAATCTGACCCAGACCGATGAACTTCTCCAGGCGGCCAAGGTGCTACAGGGCTTGTGTGGCACGCTCGAACTGACTGGGGATCAGAAAAACGCACTCGACGAAGCATTGAAAACCTACCGCGAGCAGAATCTAGGCCATTTGATTGCCGTGCGCTCCTCGTCGCCGGAAGAAGACCTGGATGAGGCATCCTTCGCCGGTGGGTACGAAACCACCCTCGGAGTGACGATGGATGGCATCGAGGCGGCCATTCGTCATTCGTTCATGTCCAGTTTCGATGAACGGGTCTTTCTCTACAAAAAAGAGCACGGTTTCCGCCTCGACCAACCCCGCATTGCGATAATTATCCAGCAGCAGGTGAATGCTGACGCTGCCGGGGTGGCGTTTTCGCTGAATCCGCTCAACAACTGCTACGATGAGGCCTTTATCAACGCCAATCATGGCCTGGGCGAATCGGTGGTAGCTGGGGAGGTGGAACCAGACCTGTTTGTGGTGGACAGGCTCAGGGGCGAAATCCTGGAAACAAGAATTGGGAGTAAGCAGGCCGTCATCACGCTTAATCAGGCGGGCGGCACCATCAAGTCCACCCGAAATAACCGCACCGAAATGGCTATCACACCTGCGCAGGCGCTGGAACTGACCCGCCTGCTCGAAAAAGTGGAAGCGTATTACCAGAAACCAGTTGACATCGAGTGGGCGCTGGTGGATAACCAGTTTTACCTGCTCCAGGCACGCCCCATTACGACCTACCTTCCACTGCCCAATGAAATGGTCACTGCGCCGGGGGAACCCAAACGCCTGTATGCCAACTCCACCCTGATTGAGCAAGGCTTGCAGGAGCCGCTCTCGGTGCTGGGCACCGATTTCCTGGCGCATATCCTGAACAAGGTTGGCGGGCCGGTGGCTGAGGGTGCAATCGGCCTGGATGGTATCACGTTCACTGCGGGCGGCGGTTATTACATGAACATCTCGTATGCGCAGATGATGGGCATGAAAACCGCCTCGCTTGCGCCGGGCAGCCTC
>JAYRWF010000071.1:0-2972 GCA_041918195.1 Anaerolineales bacterium | reverse complement strand
TTGAAATAATCGGCCCGCGGCATGACCCATTCCTGGCGAATATAGCCATCGTAAGGAGGCATTCCGCCAACATTAACTCGCTCGGAAGGCCAATCGGCGCCGCCAACCAGTTCATTCTTTTGGATTTGCGACCAGCAGGTGAGCCAGTTGATTTTGGCTCCTGGCAAGCCATAACTGCTGGAACTGTCCCAGCTGATGATACTGGCGACGCTGGGGACGTTATGTTTGACCGCCTCGCGCAGCAAGTAACGGTCCAAGCGAAAACCAGGCGAGGCAGTGATTAACAGGTCGGGCTGATATTTATCAAACAGGTCAGCATAAATATCGGCCGTGAAGCGGGACTGGTAATTGACCACCGCCTGGCGAAGCGGCCGCGAGTGGCGCATCTGGCGGGCGAAGAACAGCATGACTGGCAGGATCTTGCGCCGGCGGGCGTGAGCTTCGTGTTTGACCTGTTCTATGTAAGTATCCACGGCTGCCAGGTTGGTGCCGTTATGCGCGCCTGCCCGGCGCAGGAAGTCCAGCCAATACTGGGCCTGGGGAGATTCGTGCTGGAGATACGCCTGGACTTTGTCCAGCCGAAGGCCTTCGATGGTCAGGCCGGGGCGACCAAAGCGCTCTTCAATGGCCTGGCGAGTATTATCCTCAGTCAACAGGATAACTTCGACGCCTGCTTCCAGCAACGTGGCAACGATATCGCTTTTCAGGAAATAAAAAACTGCCAGTCCATGGTCGGCGCAAATAAAGACACGTTTTGGCATAGAGATTAACCTTTTTGATAAACCACATGGTAACCAGTCGGCGCCATGCTTTGGGTGGTATCTGGAGAGATCGTTTTTCCAGGGAGATATCCGATTTGCCTTAAGCTTGGTTGGAGCTGGCTCGCCAGGGCCTGGATCATTCGCAGGCGCAGGCTGGCCAGCCGCCGGTTAAAGCGCTGGGCCGGCCCGGTCATCTCAGGCAAGATGGCGTTGCGTAAGTTGCCGATTCCCTCGCCGAGGAAGAAGAGCGGGTCGTAATAGCCTTCCAGAAGGACTACTTGCAGACCCGATTTGTCGCCCAGGCGCTGCAGGGCGAAATGGGTGTAACGGACAAAATCCACCGGGGTTTGGTGCAACTTTACCATAAAAGGGATGGCCATAATCAGCTTGCCACCCGTTTTTAGCAGCCCGGCAAGGCTTTGAAGCAAAGCGTTGGTATCATAAACATGTTCCAGGACATTCAACAGCAGGATAGCATCGAAGCTGGCGGGGCGAAATGGGTTGGTTTGGGTTAAATCGCAGACGAGATCGACTTCTGGATAGGGGTAGACTTCGAGCGCCACGGACGTGCGTCCTTCCAGGACAGCGGCGAAATCGCCTCGGCCAGCGCCAACATCCAGAATCAGCGCCTGGCGGTCTAATTGTTCAACCTGTTCTTTCAAGAATCGCCAATTGGCCTGTCGCCAGGGGGTGCCGATCTCAGGACCCCGGGTAATCTTTTCTGAAGGTATCATTTCAGGCGGCGGTTGGTTGAACAAGGGAATGCCATTAACCAGCGGGAAGGCGTCCTGGCAGTTCTGGCATACCAGGGCCTTGGACTCGTCTGTGCTGGACAGAACGCCAGTGCAGGAGGGACAGCGGATGATCTCGAGCAGGATGGGTTTCATTTACTTTTTCGTGTAATACATCCGGAAGATTTGGTCATACAGCCGCAGCAGGCTGCGCCGAATGGGTGGAAAATCGCGCAAGCGCCGGGCGGCCTTTTTGTCTGGTAGAAGGCCTGGCTCAGAGCCGGTCAGCCGGTTGCCAAGGTGTTTCACCAGGCGCTCAGCGGTAGCCAGGCGCAGATAGCCAGCCTGGTTCAATTTCTCGTCCAGGCTGCGGACCTGGCCCATCGGGCGATCCATTTTCAGCGGGGTGAGCGTATTGAGTACCTGTTTATAAGCCACGAATTGGAAATGGGCTGCTCCGATGAAGGCTGTTTTCCCGGCATAGTGTACTTGGCGGTCGTAGGTGGTTTGATACCACTGGCGGGCTTGCTCGACCGAAACGCCCAGGCTGTCGGTGTGTTCCTGGTAAATCTCCCAACTCATGAAGGTGCCCGTCTCGAGCGTTACGTCGGGATTGTCCTGGGCCCATGCCAGTGTGCTGGTGGAGTAAGTTTCTGGGGTACGCAACGGTCGTGAGCTGACCATGCCAACTTTTGGGAAAGTATCCAGGATCTCCAGCGATTGTTCCAGCCAGCCCGGATAGAAGTAAACATCGCTATCGGCATAGGCGATCACCTCGCCCGGCGCGCCCTGGAAGATCAGATTCCAGGCGCCGCCCTTGCCGACATTCCGGTCGGACAGGACCAGGTATTGAATTCTGCCTTGCTGTTGAGCCTCCTGGAGGAAACTGCGCACTTCCTGGCAACTGGCATTATCAAACACGAGCAGGTCATAAGGCAGGGCGGTATTCTCCCACAAGCTGCCCAGGCAGGTTTTTAAGACGTCCAGGCTTTGCTCGTAATAACCGCTGAGGAAGGGGATGTACGTCAGAATCGCGACGGTGACGCGCTCTGGCTGGGGGACATGATCGATGGACTTGGCAGGGTTTTGACCGACGCGCATTGCTAAACCGCCTGGATTAGAGAGTCCCGGTGATCCGGCGGCGCAGGCGGCGCATCTGGCGGGCCAGCGACCAACGCAGACCCTTTCGGCTGCCGTCTGCCGGCGTCAGCCAGACTTCCGCCTGGCGGATGGTACGAATAAAAGTGGGCCTGGGTCGTTGGAGCTTGCCTGCTCGCAACTGCCGGTCGCTATCCAGGACCATGAACATGTGGCTGGCGCCGCCAGCCAGGGCTTGATTTTGATGGGATTCAATATGTTCGTAATGGGGTTTTCCGCCCGGTAAATGGCTGTAATCATGGTTCTGGTGAATGATCATGATCGATGGCGTGCCGTCGACAACCGGCCAACTCTGCTGCCGGGCTTGGTAGATCATCCAGTT
>JAYRWF010000070.1:0-2515 GCA_041918195.1 Anaerolineales bacterium | reverse complement strand
GAAGCCATCCATGAAGGCAGTCACTGCCGGGAACTGGATGCCGCCGTAGGTGCCAACAATGCCGGTCTTGGTGACCGCTGCCGCCAGGTAGCCATTCAGGAAGCCAGACTGGTCCACCGCGTAGGCGCTGCCGCGCACGTTCGGGATGACCGGGTCGTAGGTCTGGTCAATGATGGCGAACTTCTGAGCCGGGTTGGCCTCAGCCGCCGCCTTGGTGGCGTCAGCCAGCAGGAAACCGACCGAGACTATCAGGTCGCAGCCTTCCTGAATGAAGGCGTTGATGTTCTTTTCGTAATCAGTCTGGGCCTGCGATTCCAAATATTTGACCTCGCCGCCATACAGCGCCTGGGCATCCTGAGCGCCCTTCCAGGCCGTAGCATTGAAGGAGCGGTCATCGATACCGCCGGTATCCGTCACCTGGCAGACTTTGAAGCCTTCGGGCGCCGTAATCTTGATCGGGGCAGTGGACAGCTTGCCCGAGATGATGTCGTTCTGCAGTTGGGTGAGCTCCGCCTGCATCTCAGCCGAGATCTTGCCGCTCCAGGCCGAGCTGACGCCCAGGCCAACGCCGCCATTTTCCAGCGTGCCCAGGTAGTTCTCGCCCTGGAAGGAGCCATCCAAAGCCTTCTTGATCGTGTCAACCACAAAGACGTCCATGTTCTTCAGGACGCTGGCCAGGATGAAGTCGGCCGAATCGGGGTACTTTACAGCCCAGTCGGTGTCAACACCGATCAACAGACCAGTGCCGCGTTCCTTCAGGACCGCCAGGGTGCCCTCGCCAACCGGGCCAGCCACCGGCATGATGATGTCGGCGCCTTCGTCCAGCAGGCTCTCGCCCAGCCGGCGGCCATCGTCGGTGCTGTCAAAGTTGCCTGCGAACAGGCCGGTCTGCGTGGTCGGATCCCAGCCCAGAACCTGGACCGAGGTGCCTTTGACCTGGTTGTAATGCTGTACACCAGCGTAGAAGCCATCCATGAAGGCAGTCACTGCCGGGAACTGGATGCCGCCGTAGGTGGCAACGATACCAGTCGTGGTTGTCGCAGCAGACAGGTAGCCATTCAGGAAGCCAGACTGGTCCACCGCGTAGGCGCTGCCGCGCACGTTGGCGATAACCGGGTCATAGGTCTGGTCGATGATGGCGAACTTCTGGTCCGGGTTAGCTTCAGCCGCCGCCTTGGTGGCGTCAGCCAGCAGGAAACCGACCGAAATGATCAGGTCGCAGCCTTCCTGAATGAAGGCGTTGATGTTCTTTTCGTAATCGGTCTGGGCCTGGGACTCGAGGTACTTGCCTTCGATACCCAGCTCAGCAACAGCATCCTGAACGCCCTTCCAAGCCGTAGCATTGAAGGAGCGATCATCGATACCGCCGGTGTCCGTCACCTGGCAGACCTTGAAGGCCTTGGTCTCTGGCGCGGGTTCGGCCGGCGTCTCGGGAGCAACTTCTTCCGTCGCAACCGGTTCAGCGGGCTGCTCTTCAACTGGAGCAGTGGTGGGGGTAGCCTGTCCACCGCAGGCGGCCAAAATCATGGTCGCGATCAGCAGAAAGGCAAACAGCGAATACAATTTTTTCGTCATTTTGGGGTTCTCCTCCTGAGAGATTGAAAAGATTGGAACGTAGGGGAATTCGTCAGTTGGAACATAGCTCTTTTAAGTGCCTGGTGTAGTTCCTCCTTTCAACATTAACATTCCTTTAGCTAGTTTAACATGAAATAAAGAAGTGTGCAATGTGTCAAAGATCACATTTTAAGTTGACAGCCAACTTGAAGCTCGCAAGTCAATCTTTTGATCTATTACTTGGGCTCGCCGGTTTCCGGATTGATACCGGTATCAATCCAGCCAGCCGCCAGCTCGTCCCGGATCTGTTCGACCACCCGCTGTCGTCCCACGCTCAGCAGGCTTTCATTAAAGTGGTCAATCGCTAAAGGTAACGGAGGGGCGCCCGCCGCTTGACCTTCTAGCGCCTGCTCCCAGGCCTGTTGAACGCCTGTCAGCCAATCGGCGCTCAGCGAAGCGATCCAATGTTCGGCCAGGCCGGCGGGCGGCGAAGCGCTGCCAATCAAGTTGATACCTTGCCCAGCCAGGTACTCGAGCAACGCTGGGCTGTCTACCCCAGGAGCAACATAGATCGTGGTAACACCCTGGGCGATTAACGTGTCAGCGATCGCGATATGCTCCGCTTCGCTGGCGCTGCTGATCAGATCGCCCGCCAGTGGATATTGGACAAAGGGCGGGTAAGCCGGGCGGCACAAACCACAATAGAAAAGCACCCCATTTAGAAAGCCCTGGCGATGGGCCTTGCCGGCTGGGCTGTCCACCTCACTGATCACACCAACCCGCCAATCGGGGGTGACTACCGCCGCCAGGTAGCCAGCCAGGAAACCCTGCTGGTCCGCTCGAGCGCCAGCCGGATCGATCGAGAGCAGGTTGTCCGCCGGCGGCAAGCCTGGAATGCCAACTGCCAGGAAGGTTGTTCGCGGCGCGGCAGCAGCGAACCCCGCCAGACCAGCGTCTGGCG
>JAYRWF010000069.1:0-3127 GCA_041918195.1 Anaerolineales bacterium | reverse complement strand
ATATTGAAATGCGGGTCAATAGAAGAAGCGACTGCCAGCGATTAAGATTCGATGAGAGCAACAGGTGCTTGACAGGGAACCAGCGTGCCGGGATAATAATATTACCCAACAGGTCATCTCATCCAGGAAGGATTCCAATCCATCGTGTCGTCATTCAACCGAAAGCGCAGTCCAGTATTAATCTTATTCTTTACCATGATCGTAGTCATGCTGGGCTTTGGCATGATCATCCCAATCATGCCTTTTTATGTCAAGAGTTTTGGGGCCAGCGGTAGCGCGCTTGGTGCGCTGATGGCGACCTTTGGATTAGCCCAGTTTATTTTCGCCCCATTGTGGGGCAGCCTGTCCGATCGCTATGGCCGAAAGCCGATCCTGATGATTGGCATCCTTGGTAATGCCCTTGCACAGCTGCTTTTCGGTCTGTCCAGTGCCTTGTGGATGCTGTTCGTAGCTCGGGCGCTCTCCGGAATCCTGTCCTCGGCGACAATGCCGACCGCCATGGCTTATATCAGTGACCACACCAGCCAAACGGATCGCAGCAAGGGCATGGGCGTAATCGGCGCGGCGATGGGTATCGGGATGGTTATTGGGCCTGGATTGGGCGGTTTCTTGGGGGGGCAAGCGCTCTCGCTGCCATTCTTTGTTGCCTCGGGATTGTCGATGATCGCGCTGGTGCTGGTATTCATTATCCTTCCAGACAGCCCCCGCACCCCTCAAGAAGCCCAACCGGTGCGCGCCCGCGGTGTGCAACTTTCTGCGATGGCGCGTGCCTTGAGCGGGCCACTCAGCATCCTGTATGTGATGGCCTTCTTACTCAGCTTTGGGCTGACCAATTTCGAGAGTGTATTTGGCCTGTATGCGGCAACCCGGTACGAGTACACCACCCAACAGGTTGGCCTGATCTTAATGGTCGTTGGCCTGATTTCCGCCGCGATGCAAGGCGGAATGACCGGACCTTTGACACGCAGGTTCGGAGAAATTGCTATCGTACGCGTGGCGCTCCTGAGCAGCGCGATCGGCTTTCTCGTAATGACTCAGCCCACCACCCTACCGTTGGTGCTGCTCAGCGTGGCCTACTTTGTCACCAGCAATGCCATGCTGAACCCATCGGTGAATTCGCTCATCTCAAAGCGCGCCTCTGGTGGCCAGGGGATGGCGATGGGCCTGGCCAACTCTTTCCTGAGCCTGGGACGCGTGGTAGGCCCTCTGTGGGCGGGATTTATCTTTGACATCAACCTGAACTTACCCTATCTGACCGGCGCGCTGATTATGTTGGCCGGTTTTGGAATTAGCATCTGGAAATTAAGGCCAAACACCGGAGCAGAAACCGCAACCAACCCACCATTGGTCGTTGAGACGACGATCGAAGGAGGCCTGACATGAAATACCAATTCTTCTTGTTGTTCTTATTGGGTATCTTGCTGCTGGCAGGGTTTGCCCAGCCTGTCCAGGCGAACTCGCTCCAACAAGCTAGTAATTGCAACGTAGCCACTTTTATCAAAGATGTCACTCTCCCGGACAGCGGGGTCGGCAAAGGGACCACCTTGCGGCCGGGAGCGAAGTTCCGCAAGACCTGGCAGATCAAAAATGCTGGCACCTGCACCTGGAATTCCAGCTATCGTTGGGTATTTGATCACGGCCATAGCATGAGCGGACCGGCCTGGATACCACTGACCAGTAAGAATGTTCGGCCAGGTGAAAGCATCGAAGTCTCGGTGGACCTGGTCGCGCCGGTGCAGCCGGGAAGTTATACTGGCTATTGGCGGCTGGCGGATTCAAAGGGCCGGGACTTTGGCACCACGATCGGCCGCTCGTTTTATGTGACGATTAATGTCTCAGCGCGCAACCCGACCAGCGGCCAGACAACCAATATCTCGGATAACCGGACCAACCGGACGATCTATTATCCGTTCCGCGACTGCGCGCCTTCACGCCTGTTCGTCGGAGATTATGTGATGGTTTCCCTGGGCGGTGGGCCGAATGGGATCCGCAGCGAACCGGACGTTCACCCAAACAACATTTTCTACCGAGCGCAAGAAGGCGAAGGGATGAAGATCTTGAGCGGCCCAAAATGCAGCTGGGGCTGGTTGATCTGGGAAGTAGAAACCGACACCGGTTACCGAGGATGGACGCCGGAAAGCGACGGAAAAGAATTTTGGCTGATCCCATTGGATAAACCAGGGGCTTTGCCAGATTATTTGAAGAAAGATCGAAAAGCCTACGAGGCTTACCAGAAAGCCAGCAGCATTCTGCAGGATGCTAGGCTGAGCGATCTCGAGAAGCGCG
This sequence comes from Anaerolineales bacterium, assembly GCA_041918195.1. Classification (GTDB taxonomy): domain Bacteria; phylum Chloroflexota; class Anaerolineae; order Anaerolineales; family UBA4823; genus CAZAGA01. The sequence continues at coordinate 841 of JAYRWF010000069.1, read as the reverse complement.
AACAAATCAAAGTACTCCAGCGCTCTGTGGGCGAAGAGCTGTTTACCACAATTATCCGTTATGTGCCCGTGTACGACTCAGACAGTGGACAATTCTACTCTTTCGACAGTTATATGCGCCAGTTTGCCAGCGAACAAGGCCATTCGACCAGCAGTGCGCCCATTGAAACCGACCCGGTAGGCGCCGGGCTGTCGATCTTCTTCAATCCAAGCGTGGAGAATATCCAGAAAATGTTGGGGTTGCCATGATGCCAGCGGCCGTCCAGGCAGAAATAGAAGCGCTGATCCAGCCTTCATACGAGAATATTCTGGCAACATTGTTGTTGCTCAAGGAGCTATACGAGGAGGTCGAGGAAAACAGCCAGGCCGTCAAGGAGACACTCCGGATTGGGGTGGAGCTGCTGGATGCCCTACAGGGCTCGAGCAGCCTGGCAGATTCAATTCCCAGCCCGCTGGCGCTGCCCCTGCCGTTAGCAATCAAAGCCGTCAGCCTGGCGGCCAGCAAGATTGTCCAACAGCGAACCGGGATTTCCCTGTCAAGCTGGACCGAGCTGATGAGCAGCACCCTGGTGCAGTTCGAAGATTATCTTGCTAACTTAAAAGCGATCGCCGAGTTGGCCAAGAAAAAACAGACTCCGGAGAAGGAAGAAGACATCACCCCTGCCAAGCTGAAAGAGGATCTGAAATTACTGGAAGAGACCAATGCAAAGACACAGATCTGGAACCAGATGACGGCCAAGATCCTCAAACTCAGCCAACTGGCAGATTCGTTGATTGAGAGCGGGAAAAGTGCAGCCACCGCGCCGAAAGCCGAGCCTTCCCCGTCTACCCCACCGGCTGGT
>JAYRWF010000068.1:0-2858 GCA_041918195.1 Anaerolineales bacterium | reverse complement strand
AGCACCGGCAACCTGATCGTATCTGTAGTCAACGGCAGCGCCGCAGAACGGCTCCAGGCGCGGGTTGGGGACTCTATCGAGGTTAGCCTACCGGCTTGACCGGTAGTGGATGAATTGAGATACACTTGCCAGCGGAACCTTCTCTGCCCTTCTCTTCTCCCCCAGCGCCTGACCAAGCTTCAGCGGCGCTGTTTGTGGATCACCTGACCTTTCGCTACCGCGATCGTCCCGAGCCATCGATTGTAGATATCTCACTCCAGGTAGGGGTTGGCGAGTTGGTCTTGTTGGCTGGTGCCAGCGGATCTGGCAAGACAACCTTGATCCGCTGCATCAATGGCCTGATTCCACGCAGCTATAAAGGAGAAGTCACTGGGCAGGTTTTGCTGCACGGCCAGGCTACGGCCGCTTTAATCCTGGCGCGGGTCTCTCAACTGGTTGGTACCGTGCTGCAAGACCCGGAGCGGCAAATCCTGGGCACGCGCGTGCGCGGCGAAGTGGCTTTTGGCCTGGAAAACCTGGGATTGCCACGCCAGGAGATCCTCGATCGGGTTGACCAGGCGCTGGATTACCTGGAAATTTCTCATTTGCGCGATCGTGAGACCTTCAGCCTGTCGGGTGGCGAGAAACAAAAAGTTGCCCTGGCAGGGGTGTTGGCCATGCGGCCGCGCATTTTACTGCTGGATGAGCCGCTGGCCAGCCTGGATCCAGCTAGCGCCCAGGAAGCGCTGGCTCTGGTGCGCCGGATGGTCGATGAGGGGATGTCAGTTTTACTGGTCGAGCACCGCGTCGAAGATGTGCTGAAGATTCGCCCCGACCGGATCGCTTTTATGGAGGGTGGACAGCTCCGTTATCTTGGCGACCTGGAGGGGTTGAAGCGGGTGGTCGATTACCGTGAAATCAAGATGCCTGCGCCAGATATCCTGGTGCGCGCTGCCCAAGAGCCGGCCCCACCAGCGTTGCAGGTGCTGCCTGGCATTGGGCGACAGGCTGACCAGAAGCCGCTGGTGCAGTTCGAGCAGGTCAGCTTTGGGTATGAGCAAGAGACCCAGGTCCTGAAAAGCGTCGACCTGGAAATCCGGCGCGGTGATGTAATTGCCGTGCTGGGCCCAAACGGAGCCGGAAAGACCACCCTGGTCAAGCATGCTATCGGCCTGTTGAAACCGAAAGCAGGCTACGTCCTGGTGGATGGCCAGGACACACGTGCGATGAGTATTGCCCAGGTCGCGAAAGTACTGGGCTACGTGTTTCAGAGCCCCAGCCATATGTTGTTTGCCCAAACTGTCCAGGAGGAGCTGGCGTTCGGCCCAACCAACCTGCGCCATTCCCCTGAGCAGATTGAGAAGGAGGTGAAAGAAGCCATCGAGAGTGTCAACCTGGCAGGGCGAGAAAAGGACCCTCCGCTGGCTCTCTCCTTTGGCCAGCAGAAGCGGGTCAGCATCGCGGCCATCCTGGCCATGCGCTCACGCATCCTGGTGATGGATGAACCGACAGCTGGTCAGGATTACCAGAACTATATGGAATTTATGGATGCCATCCTGCAGCTGCCCAATTTCGAGGCGATCCTGTTTATTACCCATGATATCGACCTGGCGGTAATTTACGCTAACCGGGTCCTGCTAGTTAACCAGGGCGGTCTGGTAGCGGATGGCCCGCCCAACCAGGTCCTGGCAGACCTGGAATTGTTAAAAGCCTGCCGCCTGGCGTCCACCTCACTGCTCGAGACCAACCTGCACTGGCTGGCGCATACCGGGCAGTTTTTGCGAGCCGAGGCGCTGGCGCATGCCATTCAACCCGATGCACCTGATTTGTCCCGTCATTAACCCGTTCATCGCTTAATATCGAGAGGAGAATGACTGATGGAACGTAAAACAATTTCTGTATTTTTTAGCCTGCTGGCTGTCCTGGCGATTTTCTTGCTGATTGCCTGGTTAGGACCGATGTTCAACGAGAGCCTCAAGCTGGACGAAACGGCGCTGATGCGCTTTGTCTTCGTGGCGATTGGTTTGCTGATCGTCTTTGCAGTTTATTTTGTCACCCGTGCCAGCAAAATCTGGGAGGTTGGGACGCGTGAGGTGGTCTACATGGCCATCGGCGCGGCCCTGTATGCGATCTTTTCTTACCTGTTCAACGGCACGGTATTTGTGGTGCCTTCTGTCAGCCAGGTCGCCTTACGCCCGGCGATTGTCATTCCGATGTTCTTTGGTTATGCTTTTGGGCCGGTAGTCGGATTCTTCTCTGGCGCAGTCGGCAATATGTTTGGTGATGCCCTGACCGGTTTTGGCCTGTCGCCGCAGTGGAGCGTTGGTAACGGCATGGTCGGCATGATTGCCGGCCTGGCGCTGCTCTTCCCGGACAAGAAAAAAGGCCTGAACACGGTCCTGTTGACCAGCCTGGCGGTGGCGCTGGTGGCCACTTTGCTGTTCGTCCTGAACCGGTCAACTCCGAACACACTGTTTTATGATGTTGCTAATGAAATCTTCGGCGACCAGCAAATTTCACCGTTGGCCGGCCTGTCGGTCCTGCTTGGTTTTCTTTTGGTCCTGGGGGTGCGCCTGATTTTCCGTCAGAACCTGGATGTAGCTGCGGCAGTTACCTGGGGCATGCTGGGCAACTTACTCGGCTTGCTTTTCGCGGCTGTGTCGGATATCTGGATTAATGGTTATTCGGTGGCAGTAGCCATCGTAGGCGAGTATATCCCAGCGGCCGGACCGAACCTGATCTTCGCGGCGGTTTTGCTGCCCTTCCTGGTGCTCGGATACGCCGCTGTGCGGCGCCAGTCCGGCCGCTAAGGATTTTTTCGCTGGCCAGAGATCAGCACGGGCTGATCTCTAGCCAGCTCGAGGAGGCCTATGCTCGTT
>JAYRWF010000067.1:0-4146 GCA_041918195.1 Anaerolineales bacterium | reverse complement strand
TGCGGCAGGCGGCGCAGGCTTTCCGCCAGGGCGCCCATGGTACGATCAGCTGGCATATCCGGCCGGAAGAATTCGGCGCTGGCGTTACTCACTCGCCCGCTGCCATAGCGCAGGCCATTTTTTTCAGGCCCAACCTCCGGGGTCAGCATCGTACGCGTGGTAAAAACTGGCATCAAAACCGTATCGAACGAAGCCGTTAGCGCCCCCAACAGGCTGTCCACCCCGCCATTTACCGGCCCAAAAGCCGCCAGCGAGGCATGCACCATCACCGGGGTGCTGCGCTCGAGGCCAAAAGCCTGGAAAGAGGTGACCAGTTCGCGATACGAGATCATTTTCCTCCCCAGGCAGGCTTACGCTTCTCTACAAAAGCCGCCATACCTTCCTTCTGGTCTTGGGTTGCAAACAAGAAATAAAAAGACCGCCGCTCGCTGGCCAATCCTTCTGAAAGCGGCAATTCATCCGCCTTGAGGATGGCCTCTTTTGCCAGGCGTACCGCCAGCGGCGCCCGTCCGGCGATTTCCCCCGCCAATTGTAGCGCCTCGTCCAGGCAGCGCTCTACCGGCACAACCCGGTTCACCAGGCCATGCTGCAGCGCCTCCGCCGCGCTCAAGCTACGGTTGTTCAAAATCATTTCCATTGCCAGCGCTTTACCCACCGCCCGGGTCAACCGCTGCGTACCCCCCGCCCCGGGGATCACACCCAGCGTGATCTCCGGCTGCCCAAACCTCGCCGTTTCGCTGGCCACGATCATATCGCAGGCCATCGCCAACTCGCAGCCGCCGCCCAGGCAGAAGCCCGAGACCGCCGCAATCACCGGCTTGTGGATCTGTTGCAGGCGGTCAAACAGGGAAATCTGGTCTCGCAGCAGCATTTCGACCGCCGAAGCCTCAGCCATCTCCTTGATATCCGCCCCTGCTGCAAAGGCGCGCTCGTTCCCGGTCACCACCATCGCCCCGATCGCTTCTTGGGCGTCAAAATCAGCCAGCGCCTGGGTCAATTCTTCCAGCAAAGCCTTATTCAGCGCGTTCAATGCCTGAGGCCGGTTGAGCCGTACCAGGCCAACCCGCTCATGCACTTCGGTCAGGATCGTAGAGTATTCCGGCACGCCAACCTCCCTCAACAGCCTGCCACCTCGTGCCTGGCGCACGAATCATTAAACTTTCTCATTTTTATTATACGACAACTATAGGGGGATTTGCAACTCATTTTGCTTTTCACGGCTTTTACTCACGATAACTGCCTGGATAACCCGGTGGATTATCCCCCTCGATGCAGATTCGATGCCAGCTTTGCAAAAAATTATAGCATCTTCAGCCCATCCTCCAGGTTAATTGCCTGACCGGACAGGTGGGCAGCCTCCGGGCTGCATAAATACAGCGCCAACTCAGCGACCTCCTCCGGCCTGCCGGGGCGCTCGAGCGGAACATCTGCACTGGTCACGCTCACCTCGGCCCCCTTCCCGGCGCTGCCCTCCGTTTCAACCCAACCTGGGCAGATCGCGTGAACGCGAACATGGCTTTCGGCCAGCTCACTGGCCGCCGCCTGCGTCAGCCCAATCAATCCTGCCTTGCTAGCCATAAACGCCGCACTTTCCCTCCAGCCCTGGACTCGCTCCAGGTCGGCCGCAATGTTTACAATCACCCCGCCCCCTTGCTCACCCATCACCCGCCCAACTGCCTGGATTAAGAAGAACGGCCCCAGCAAGTTGACGTCCAGGGTGCGCCGCGCATCCCACTCATCCATCTCCAGCAGCGGGACAATCGGGTGCACCCCGGCGTTATTAATCAGGATATCGATCCGCCCCCAGTCGCTCAAGATCTCGGAAACCATCTCTTCAACCGGCATTTTTCGGGCGATGTCAAATACATAGCTCCGGGCCAACGCATTCAGCGCCTGCGCCTGGAAAATCGTCTCATCCAGGTTGATCGGGGTCAGATCGTTTAAAGCCAGGCTCGCACCCTGGCGGGCAAATGCCAGGGCGATCGCCCGGCCAATCCCTCGCCCCGCCCCGCTGATCAAGACCACTTTTCCGGCCAGTCCTGCCATCCTCGCCCTCCTTTCCAACCCACCTCAGTGGCAGGTTGCCGTTCCATCGCTCGCCTGCTGGGCGTTCAACGCCAGCCCAAAGTAAGGCGAAGGATCCAGGGTGTTTTCAATCTTCAGCTCGTTCAAGTATTTGCCGCTGCCATCATCAAGCACAACCGAAAAATGCAGGTGCACGCCAGACGGGTTATTCGGATCGCCGGAGTAATTCCCCTGGTAACCCAGCAGCGTCCCCGCCTCGATATACACCTCACTGGTCCCCGCTGGGAACTGGGCGGAGACGAACGAATTGCCTTCGGCATCCGCCATGTGTGTATAGTAGGTCCAAATCTGGCGCCCTGGCTGGAGCGGGTCTTCAGGGATGCGCACAATCACCGTTGATTTCCAATCCGCCTGGCGGGTCAGGTAGCCGGAATAAGCCGCGACCACTGGAGTGACGTTCACCGGCCCGCCGCCAAAGATATCGATCCCCTGGTGGCGGTGGCCAACCCGGAATGAATCGTCCCACAAGAAACCAGCAAAACCATCGGTCGGAAAGATAAACGGCGCCTCGCCACAGCGCTGGCCCGCCTGCATCGCCCATTCAGGATGCGCGCTGGCATCGTTCAGCCAGGCGATCACTCGCCGGGTGCGCTCCAGGCCTCCCGGCCGGGCGGACAGGAAGAAATACCCCGCCAGGCTGGCCAGCCCGACCAACACAACCAGTCCAGCCAGGACAATTGTCCGCTTTTTCATCCCTCCGCGCTATCGCCCGCCGAAGGCTTATACCGTCGCAGATTCTCGATCGTATCTTCCTTGTAATCAGCAAAAAACAACACCAGTTTTCCATTGGTGATCTGCTGCAGCACCTTACCGGCTTGCTGCCCGGCTGGCGAGGTCATCGCTGCCCGTGCCGCTTCCTGAGAGTCAAAAAACAGCTCGTGCATCAGCACATAACTGCTATTCCCATACAACATCGTATCCACCTGGCTGGTCGCCTCGCGCTGCAAGCCAGGCATTTCTTCGGCCAGGTGTAAAAACAGCGGCCAGCTCTCATCAAACTTGAGCCTGTCTTCTACCGGCTCAATCAAAATAACCAGCTTAACCATACTTGCTTCTCCTGATCGTCCCTGTTATTTTCCTAGATTATACACTTGGAAGCAAAATTAACCCTGCACACCAGGATATGAAGTCTTGCAGCGCTCCTTGAAACGGTTCTGATAATATATTTATGCTCGGGTTATTGAATCATGGTAAGATTCCAGCCATGGAGTACAGGTATATGGACGAGAAAATTACCATTATCGAAGGCCCACCGCCAACGTTTGAGGCCGTGAACGATGGCTGGGTCACTGGTCTGCTCGAGAGTTCCTCCCTGGCAGATGTTGTCATCACCCGCCTGCGCACCTTCAACGGACCGGCCCTGGTCGAGCGTTGCCACCGTGCCTGGCGATCTAACAAGGACATTTACCTGGAATATCGCTCTTCAGATGGATTGGAGCAGCTAGCCCTGATCGTCGCCGCCCGGACAATCGATGTAGACGAAGGGCAAATGCTCCTGCTCTGGCTGCGCATGAGCAATGACGAAGTCGAAGTAGAATTTGGCTACGATGACGACCAATCGGACGACCTGGACGATGATTTCGGTCCCCAAGAGTAAAGTCTTCCCGTAAATTGTACGAAAGGTGGGAGTGCCGCGCACTCCCACCTTTCGCATCTTCACAAACTATCCGGAGGGACTGCCATGCCCGATCTCCCCATCCTTCTCAGTGAGACCAACGCGCTGGTCTTGAAGCTAACCCTCAACCGCCCTCCAGTTAATGCATTGAATTTCGAGCTGATCGCAGCCCTGCAACAAGCGCTAAAGCAGGCTGAGCACGATCCACAAATCCGTTGTGTCCTGCTCACCGGCGCCGGAACGGTCTTCAGCGCCGGGCAAGACTTGAATAGCTTTGCCGCCGGCCAAAAGGGCTACCGCGCCCACTTGCTACGTACCTATAACCCGCTGATCCTCCAGCTTCGCCGCCTGGAAAAGCCTATCATCGCTGCCCTCAATGGCCCAGTCTCCGGGGCCGCCCTCGGCCTGGCCCTGGCCTGCGACCTGCGCATCGCCGCCGATAGCGC
>JAYRWF010000066.1:0-4539 GCA_041918195.1 Anaerolineales bacterium | reverse complement strand
CCAACCGATTGCCGCTCGACCCTGTCGAACGCACTCTTCCAAGCCACAGGTTTCGATTGTTTCGGGGCGCGGTTCGCGTCCCTCGCTCCAGGCGGTGCTGAACGGGTGCAGTTCACCCGCCCGGAGGGCATTTTTAAGGCGAAATTCGAGTGGGTCCAGGCCCAGGCTGCGGATTATCTGCTCAATATGGCGTTCAAGCGGCCAGTAACCCTGGGGTACGCCATAGCCGCGGTAAGCCCCGGCTGGTGGGTGGTTGGTGTAGACAATGTCAGCGTAGAAGCGAATGTTGGGTGAGGCCCGGTATGGACCATCTCCGACGTATAAAGCCATGGATTTGTGGCCGGTGTTGCCAGTAACGGTCAGGGCATGGCAGCCATAGGCCCCAGTATCGCTGAGAGCATACATGGCATTGGCAGTAATGGTTCCATCGCGCTTGACGCCAGTTTTCAGGTGAATGCGCATTGGGTGGCGCGAGCGAGCAGCAATAAATTCTTCTTCCCGGGTGGTTTCATAAATCACGGGCCGGCCGGTGGCAATGGTCAGATGGGCCGCCACGTCTTCAATCAATACTTCTTGTTTGCCGCCGAAGCCGCCACCGATGCGCGGCTTAATCACCCGGATGCGCTTGACAGGCAGGCCAAGCACAGGGGCCAGGATCCGGCGAACATGGAAGGGTACCTGGGTACTGGTGCGAATGACCAGGCGGTCATCTTCATCCCAGTAGGTAACAGCGACATGGGGCTCGATATGGGCCTGCTGGACCTTGGGGACTTCGTAGTCGCCTTCGAAGATCAGGTCGGCCTCGGCAAAGCCTTTTTCCACGTCGCCAATGTCAATCCGAATCTCAGCCGCCAGGTTTCTGGAAGGATCTGAATCGGCAAAATTGACGTATTCGGGCTCGGGATGCAGGCAGACTGCGCCGGGTTGCATGGACTGGGCCGGGTCGAGGATGACCGGGAGCAGCTCATATTCAACCTGGATCAACTTGAGAGCTTGCTCAGCGATTGCCTCGGTTTCAGCGGCAACAAAAGCCACCCGGTCGCCGACAAAGCGGACGGTATGGTCAAGCGAGAAGGTGTCGAGAGGCCCGGGTAGCGGGTCGGATTGGCCAGCAGTGGAATAGATAACGCGTGGAAGGTCTTTCCAGGTCAGCACGGCAGCCACACCGGGCAATTGGCGCGCCTGGGTGGCATCAATCTGCACAATTCGGGCATGGGCATGTGGGCTATGGAGAACTTTTGCTACCAGCAGGCCGCGCTTTTCGAAGTCGGCGGCAAAAGCAGGTTTGCCCTGGACCAGTTTGACGGCGTCAACTTTGACCTCAGGTTTGCCAACGCGTTGCCAGGCCTGTCCCTCGGGGGCGACAATCATTGCCGGCAGTACTCGGGTGGCGGTGAGAGTTGGTTGGCTGAGATCCTCACCCGATGATGGGTTAAACTCCGGAGCAGTTTTATCCGGGTCGGGCGCATCAAACGGAGCATTATTTCCGACCTGGGAGGCGGAAAAACCGACCCTGGGCTCGCCGCGCAGCCAGGCGGCGGCCTGTAGGACTGCCTGGACGGGTTTGATATAGCCGGTACAGCGGCAAAGCACACCGGAAAGGGCCTGGCGAACTTCTTCTTCGCTTGGATCAGGGTTGTGGGCCAGGAGCTGGCAGGCAGCCAGGATTTGGGCTGGGGTGCAATAGCCGCACTGGATCGCTCCGCTTTCAACAAAGGCGGCCTGGATGGGGTGGAGACCAGCGCCGGACTTCCAGCCCTGCTCGGGGTGCTCGCCGAGTGCTTCGATCGTCTCAACCGAATGGCCATCCGCCTGAGCTGCCAGCACCAGGCAGGAATTGACTGCTCGGCCATCCAAGAGCACCGCACAGGCGCCACATTCGCCGTGATCACAGCCGTGCTTGGCGCCAAAGTAACCAGCGGAGCGCAGGATATTGAGCAGGCTGTCGCCTGGAGCAATTGAAAAAGTTTGCCATTGGCGGTTGATTTGAAGTTGGATGTTCATGCTTTGCTCCTTAGAGGGCTTTTTCGATGACCAATGCCAGCCCCTGGCTGCGAGCGGTCTGGATCGCAGCTTCAGGGCCAATGACCACAATCCGACCAGTATGGCGGATGCGATCGAGGACTTCACCAAAGGCAGGAAAATCCTCCAGACGGGTGGCGAAGATTTCCTCCCGCCGCTGCTGGCGCTGGGCGTCGGATTCTCCAGCCAGGTAGCGGGTCAAGGAAGTGTATCCTTTGGCGTCAGGAAGCTGGTATGCATCCAGATCGCCGATAGCGCCGATGATGCTGCGGGTCAATTCTTCCTGGCTCAACCGGTTGGAGTCCAGCTGGCGCAGGAATTGACCGGTCTGGTTATAAATATCGAGTGTGGCGGCCAGGTTTGGATCGCGGTAGGAGAGGAAAGTCAGTACGCCTGAGCGGTGATTGAACAGGCACAGGCCGCCGTAGGCTCCACCCTGAACGCGAACTTTCTCCCACAGCCAGGTGGTACGCAGGTAATTGAGGATAACGGCATACGAACCATGCAGCTTGTAGCCGTGCTCGAACAGGTTAGCGCCCTTGCCGACGAAATTCACCTGGCTAGGGATAGTCAGGCCCTGATCCGAGGGCGCGCTAGCGTTTGGCCAGGTCTGGATTACCGGGGTAGCGGACGGCAAGCGCTCTAAAAACTCGCTAAGTTGCGGTTGGAGCTGCCCCCAGCCAGCCTGATCCAGGGTCAGGTTGGCTAACATAGCACGCCGGTTGACCAGGCGCAGGCGGATGGTTTGCAGCCTCTCCAATACTGCTGGCCAGTTCTGGTCCACTTCTCCCACCAGGCGGCGTAGAAAGTAAAGGTAAGTTATCCCACCGATTTGCTCGTCGACCCAGCCAGCCTGAGAGAAGAAGGAGCGCAGGCGGGTATTTACCAGGCGATGGCCGGATGGAGCCAGAGCGGCCTCCAGGTCGGCTTTTTCTTCCAACACCATCTGGCGAAAGCGCTGGGGGTTATCCAGGTTGACATTGAGCAGGATGTCATGCATGATTGAGAGCAGCTCAGCGCTCTGGGCCAGGGTGGCTTTGCCGCGCAGGAACAACCAGGCCGCGTCCTGGTCCTGGCCGGGGCGGGCAATGGTGGTGAATACCGGGCGGATTCCACCCGTCGAGCGGCCAATTCGTTGGGTCAGGCGGACGAAATCTTCCTGATAGGTGCCCATTTCGAGCAAGGCGCGCCCAAACAGAGACGCAAAAGGCAGGTCTTCTGGGGGCAGCAGGTGCAGGTTCAGGCCCAGGTCCAGGTAGGTGATCCCATTGGTGAATAGGTCATGGAACAAGATTTCAGCGCCCAAATATTGGGTGGCCTCGATCGGGACGAGTTTGTTCTGGCGGTCCAGGTCTTCGAGCTTCAGGCCAGGAATCGTGGCCAGAGCTTCAGGTGTATCGGGGGTTTCCTGGCGAGCTTTGAGCAGGTGAGTATTTTTGGCTACCTGCTCGATCTGTTCGGAGGTCATTCCGAACCGGATGGCGGCTAATTTTTCGGTTTCGGCCTGTTCCTGGCGCTGGCGCAGCCCAGCTTCTGGCTGTAAAATGACGGTGGAGCGATTCTGATTTTCCAGCAGATAGCGCTGGATCAGGTTTTCGAAATAGGCTTCGCCGGCAGCCAGGCGGGCTTTGATTGCCTGGAGCGGTGCTTCAAAGGCCAGCGGTGCGGTTGGGTCGCCGTCATATAACCAGGTGGTCAGGCTGCGGAGCATGAGCAGCAGCCCGCGCGGGAAGGCGCCGGTGTTATTTTCACGCAGGCGAAATTCGACTGTGTTCAAAGAGGCGGCGATGGTTTCGGGATCGATACCTTCTGCTGCCAAATGACCGAGCTGATCCAGGATTAAAGCTTCCACCCGCTCAAAATCGGTTGAGCCGGGCTGGCAGTCGATTCCTTTCATGCCGGTAGAAAAATACATCTGGCGCAGATCGTTTTCCAGGCCGACTCCCGCCAAGTCTTCCCCCAAGCCAGAGTCGATCAGGGCTTTGCGTAAGGGAGAAGCGGGCGTGCCGATCAGGACATGGGTCAGGATGTTCAGTCCTAGAGCCAACTCCTGATGGAGGGTTTCTGGTAGGAGCCAATTCATCACCAGGTAGCCCTGCTTGCTATTGCTTTGTCCCGTCTCAGCCTGATCGCCGTGATCATAGGGGAAAACCAGGCGGCGCGTTTCGGCCAGGCCAGGCTGGAGGGGAATTTGCGAGTCGAGCGGCCGGGCTTCAAAGGCTTGTAAAACCTCGTCCATCCGGCGCAGGCGTTCCTGAGGGTCGTCATCACCATAGAAATAGATCCAGGCGTTAGAAGGATGGTAGTAGGTTTCGTGAAATGTTTTAAATTGGGTGTAGGTCAGGTTGGGTATTTCGGTTGGATCACCGCCGGAGTCTACCCCGTAAGTATGGTTTGGGAAAAGCGATTGTTGCGCATAACGACCGAGTAAGTTGTCTGGTGAAGAATACGCGCCCTTCATCTCATTGAAAACCACGCCCTTGTAGGTTAGGGGTTGGTTGGCGTCTTCCAACTCAT
>JAYRWF010000065.1:0-1816 GCA_041918195.1 Anaerolineales bacterium | reverse complement strand
GTCGAAAGACACGGCTACCAATGAGTTTATTGGCTTTGACATGGATCTGATCCGTGAAATTGGTAAGCGGATCGGCATGGAAGTCGAGATCCGAGACATGGCTTTTGACTCGTTAATTGCCGCCGTGCAAGAAGGCAAGGTTGATGCGGTCATCGCTGCCATGCAGACCTCGCCGGAACGGCTTGAGAAGGTCGATTTCTCTGTAGGTTACCACCTGCAGAAGGATGCCTTCCTGGTGGCGGGTGATTCGACCCTGGTTTTGAATACTGCCCAGGATGCCGCTGGCCTGAAGATCGGCGTCCAGACTGGCACCCTGCAAGAAGAATGGGTTCTCGAAAACCTGGTCCCGCTTGGCACTGCTGAAGACCAGATCTTCCGCTATGAGCGGGTTGATCAAGGCGCGCTGGATGTCAAAGCCGGCCGAATCGATGTCCTGTTCATCAATGCTGATCCGGCTACCGAGTTGGCCAAGTCTTCCGGTTTGAAAATCGGCTTGATCACTGGCGAAACGGTTACCGGCGCCCAGTCGATCGCGGTCCAGAAAGGTAACGCCGAGCTGTTGGATAAGATTAACAAGGCTCTGGCTGAGATGCAGGCTGACGGCACGGTCGAGCAACTGCAGCAGAAGTGGAATATCCCCTGATCGTTTGTTGAGCGGATGCTGGGTACGGGAAACCTGCCCAGCATCCTTTTTTTGAAACCATGACCTTCCTGCAAGATCTGGCCATCCTTTTTCAATACCTGCTGCGCGGCACTGGAGTCACGCTGGGGGTATCTGTTATTGCAATCCTGCTGGGTTTCTTCCTAGGAGTCTTATTAGCAATTTTTCGGGTGTACGGGGGAACTTTCTTATCGCGCTTTGCAGCTGGTTATAGCACGGTTGTGCGGGCAATCCCGGTGGTGGTGATTATCTTCTTGCTTTATTTCGTGGTTGCCCGGGCGATCAATCTGCCCGAATTTCTGGCTGGTGCGCTGGCGCTTGGCTTATCCAGCGCGGCTTACCAATCGGAAGTCTTTCGGGGCGCATTTCTCTCCGTGCCAACCGGACAAATGATGGCGGCACGCGCCCTGGGAATGAGCCGGACGCAAGCGATTCGCGAAATTGTCCTGCCCCAGGCCGTCCGGCTGTCGATTCCACCCTGGTCGAACGAAGCTGCCACGGTATTAAAGGACTCATCGCTGGTATTTGTCCTGGGCGTTCCTGAGATCCTCCGCCGGGCTGAGTACGTCAGTGCAGTCACTTTGCAGCCCTTCCTGGCTTTCGGGGCGGCGGCGGTGATTTATTTCCTGTTGACTTTCCTGACCAACCGCGGATTGGATTGGTTGGAACGCCGCTATCGTATCTTAATGTGATCGGAGAAATGCCGATGTCTGAAAAGCAACCGATTGTCCGGATTGAAGATTTGCACAAGGCTTACCAGGGCGTGGAAGTCCTGAAAGGCATCTCGCTGGCAGTCCAGGAAACGGAAGTGGTCGTGATCATTGGCCCAAGCGGCACGGGTAAAAGCACCATGCTGCGTTGCATTAATATGTTAACCATCCCGGATAAAGGCCGGATCTGGCTGGACGACCAGGAAATTACCGCTCCACATACCAACATCGACAAAATCCGCCAGCGGATTGGCATGGTCTTCCAGGATTTCAACCTGTTCAATCATCTCACTGCGTTGCAAAACGTGACGGTTGGAATGACCAAAGTATTGAAAATGAAACCCAAGGAGGCGCTTGAGAAAGCCGAATGGGAGTTGGAGCGGGTTGGCCTGTCGGATAAAGCTACGCTTTACCCGGCCCAGCTTTCCGGCGGGCAGAAGCAGCG
>JAYRWF010000064.1:0-2788 GCA_041918195.1 Anaerolineales bacterium | reverse complement strand
GTTTACGCTCTTCCGACAGGAACGGCAGATTCTCGGCCCGGAAGAGCCCGGCTTCGACCTGCATTTTGCGTAGCGGGATGTTGAAGCCGCCCGGTTCCAAACCGCTGGCGAGCAGCTTTTGCTTGAGCCGTTGATCGGCCGCCTGGGCAGGCTGGTAGACCTGGTCCAGAAAGCTATGATAGCGGGTTTCGGCCTCGGCATCGGTAGTGTCCTGGGTGGTCGCCACGTTCAGACGGGCGTACCACTCGGCAATCAAATCGTGCAGGCGGGTCCAATCGCTCATCCAGGCTGCCAGGTTGCCGCCATCCAGCGGGCGCCCGGCCAACTCCTCGAAATAGGGCTCAATCTCAGGCCAGGTAAAGCGCATGAATTCGGTGGTTGAAGTGGGCAGCAGATCAAACATGCGCCAACTCCTCCAGGGTTGTCATCATTAGCGCCACCGCTTCTTGCAAGGTAGCTACATCGAAGGCGAATTTCGCCCCTGCGGTAGCGAACAACTCCGGTAGGCCGACCGTCCCGCCCAAGGAAAGCGCCAGGCGATATTGACTCACCGCCAGTTGTTGGTCTCGCCGGGCATTGCGGAAGACCTGCACCGCGCCCAGCAGCGCCAGGCCGTACTCGATATAATAAAACGGCGCCTGATGAATGTGTAGTTTGCGCTGCCAGCCGGTCGCTTTTTCCTGCTCCAGGCCGCCCCAATCGATCCCCACCATAAAGCGATCCCACAAGCCCGACCAGCAGGCGTCACAGTTCGCCGGATGGCTCGCTGCTTCCGGATTTTCATATACCCAATGTTGGAAGGCATCCACAACCGCCATATATGGCCAGAATAAAAGGCTGCTTTCGAGATGCTCGCTGCGCGCCCGGGCGGCGTCTTGTTCGTTATAGAAACCACCCCGCCGCTCGCTCAGGTACGGCGAAGCCAACAGCTCCATCGCCATCGAGGCAACCTCTGCGAATTCCATCGGCACATCGCGCTGCTGCAGATAGGGCAGTCCAGCAGATTCAAAGACGTGAAACGAATGCCCACCTTCATGCAGCAGAGTCTGGACATCGTCATGAATGCCGACCGAATTCATGAAGATGAACGGGCGGTGGACAACCGCATATTCGGTGCAATAACCACCCGGAGCTTTTCCCTTGCGGTTATCCAGGTCAAGCAGGCCCTCGCGACGCATCACTTCAAAATACTCGCCGAGCTGAGGATCGACTTGTTCGAAAATGGCAGCGGTTTTTTCGATTAATTCACCCACGCCGCTGAACGGGCGCAGCGGCGGGCGGCCGCCTGGATCGACAAACAGGTCCCATGGCCGCAAACGCTCCACCCCCAGGCGCTGGCGGCGATTCTCATAAACCTGCCGGGCAGCTGGAACAACCACTTGCTCGATCGCCGCATGGAAGGTGCGGCAATCCTGCGGGGTATAGTCGAAACGCTGGTACTGGCGCCAGCGATAAGATCGATAATCCTCGAACCCGGCGTTCCTGGCCATCTGCTGGCGCAGGTCGAGATATTTCACCCACAGCTCGTTAATTGCCTGGCGGTCTGCCAGTTGGCGTTCAGCAGCTAGCCGCCAGGCTCGCTCGCGCCGCTCCCGCTCCACTTCCTGGTAGACCGGCTGGAGTTGGGACAGGGTGATTTCCCCGCCATCCCAGGCCACTGTCTGCGCCCCGATGAGCCTGTCGTACTCATTGGACAGCTTGAGCTCTTCCGTTTGCAGAGGCAGGTTTTCCTGCCGGAACAGCTCGGCCTGGGTGCGCAAGTTGCGCAGTGGAATGGCAAAGTTCGCCGGCTCCAGGCCGCTGGCCAACAGCTTTTCTTTCAGTTGCTGCTCGGCCTCCTGGGCCTTCGGGTAAATGCCGTCCAAGTAAGCCTCGTAGCGCTGCTGGGCGGCGCTATCCTCGGTATTGACTGTGGTAGCGACGTACAGGCGCTGGTACATTTCCGAGACCCGCCCAGCAATCTCGCTCCAATCGGACAGCCAGTCCTGGATATTGTCAGCGTCCAGCACGCGCTCCGATAGAGAGCGGTAGTACGGCTCGATATCTTCCCAATTCCAGGCCAGGAAATCGACCGGGTTAGCGGATAAATTCTTGAACATTCCCAAATTCCCTCCGAAATTTTCCAACTATAAGCTTGGAGAAGCCAGATGCCATTGGGTATCCATCTGGTAGGCTATCCCAGCCTTAAATAAGCGGCCTTCTTCAAAAAATGGCGCCATTAACTGCATCCCCACCGGCAGCCCTGCCCGGTCAAACCCCACCGGAAAGGCCAGTGCTGGTATTCCAGCCAGGTTAGCCGGCAAGGTAAAAATATCTTCCAGGTACATGGCAAGCGGATCATTGGCGTGCTCGCCAAGCCGGAACGCGCTGCCCGGTGTGACCGGTGCAGCAATCAGGTCGACGTTTTCAAAAGCCAGGTCAAAGTCGCGCCGGATCAGGGTGCGGGCTTTTTGGGCCTGCCCGTAAAAGGCATCGTAATAACCCGCCGAGAGCGCGTAAGTCCCAAGCATAATCCGCCGCTTGACCTCCGGGCCGAATTTCTCCCCACGTGTCCGGCGGAAGACTTCCCACATTGAATCAACGGGGATGCGCGCCCCGTAGCGGATCCCATCGTAGCGCGCCAGGTTCGCCGAAGCCTCCGCCGGGGCCAGGATATAGTACACCGGCAAGGCATACTCCGTATGCGGCAAACGGATGGATAACAACTCCGCCCCCAGGCTCTCCAGCCGGGCGATCGCGACTCGCACCAGCCGTTCGACTTCTGGTTTCAGGCCGGGTATAAAATATT
>JAYRWF010000063.1:0-4792 GCA_041918195.1 Anaerolineales bacterium | reverse complement strand
ACCGACCGCAGCGACCCTGCCCTCCGCATGGTTGGGTGATTTCAACCCCAGCCAGGCGCGCTGCTTCGCTCAACAGCGTGCCGGTGGGGACCTTTACGGGTCCGCTTCCAACATCGAACGTGACGAGATGTTCGCTCACAAAGCTGTTTTCATGAACTTAGGCAGGTCCAACGCCTCACGCGGGCCTACCCGAATCTCCCAGTCCGGTAACTCAGCTTCCAATTCGCCCGACAGGACAGCAACATGTCCTGGGATAATCAAACGCTGGCGGCTGACTTTATCTGCTACTTTGAAGCTTTTGATGCTCTTGGCTATACGTTCCGCATCAAACTTCCCGGCTGCCCAGGCAGTCAAGACGCTCATTCCTTCTGCATCGCAAACCACCAACCAGGCAGGTAAACCAGAAGCCTCTACCTCATTGGCCACACTGAAGTATGTGATGCTGAAGTTGGTCGTCACCAAAACCGGGCTATCCGGTTTGGGGTTATTAATTTCATAAATACCAGGCTGAACCTGGATCGGCTTTTGCGGATCCGTGTAGATGTTCTGGCGAAGAACCAGCAGAGCATAGGCCAGAGCCGGGGTGAATTCTTTCAGAACGATGAAACCGGCATACTTGGTGATGGCTTGGGCAGCTTCGGATGAATTTACAGGAAAAGCAATCACCGGGAATCCAAGTGATTTGTTATTCTTCTTTATCGCCAGTCGCCGTATCTGGGTTGAAAGCGTCAACCAGGTGCTCAGGTTCGGGGCTTGAGGATTCAGGACCAGGTCCTCGATACCCTTGGCCTTGATTTTTTCCGTCAAATCTGCCAATTCATCTAAGCTGCTCCCTGCTACCGCCAGGGCCGCTTTGGCTCCCTTGGCCAGGTCAGCCATTGCCTCCCAGTTCTGGACTGTTGCACTGGCAATCAAGGGTATCTCGCCGTTCAGTTTCTGCAATCCCGCCTGGATTACGGCTGGATTCGTGCTTACAAGAACAACCGGACGTTGGCTGACCCGGCGGATGGCTGCAACCGCTTCGCCAAACCGACCTGGATCGCCAGCAGTATCTTCAACTGCAAAACCATCCAAGGATAGTTCAATGCCAACATAATTCACTTTATATTGGTCAGCATATTTCCCGATTTCTTCGATTTTGGGTACAGGCAGGCTATCTGGCAGATTAATGAAGATGCCAGGTTTATTATAAAAGGTCTTTTCGTGCCGAAACAAGACCACTTCATTGCCGGCCTTGACCTCGTTGCCACCTGATTTCAGGGTAACCAGCCTGATCGGCGGAGCAGCCGATTCGGCCAGTTGGGCCTTCGACTCATCACTTACATACGGGCAGGAGGACAATTCTACTTGCTTGGCCGCAAGCTTCATCGCAAAAGCCAGGCAGGTCGGAAAGCCGCACTCCTTACAATTGGTCTGCGGCAGGAGTTTATAAATTTGAATTCCAGAGAGAGCCATTGTCTTTTCTCCTGTTCCTTATGCCAATTGCGGCGCAGCCATCAAGCCATCGATAGCTGCTTGGATGCGTTTCACACTGGCAGGGTGGCGTAGAACAATAATATCAGCGCCGGTTTCGACCAGAGCCATGGCTGTAAGGGCTTCCCACTCGATCGCCCTTTCCAACCAATCGCCCCATGCAGCCGGAACCCCTTCGCCAATCTTGGCTTCCTTGGCCTTCCAGGCTTCAAAATTCGGAGTAACGAGCATCGGGAATTGCGTCATGCCATCGCCCTGAAGAGCCGCCAGGCGCAGGCGTTCCATCACCGAATAACCGTATTCAATGCCATACCCCAGGCTTCCGGTCCCTGGATCCATGATGATCTGGTCAACCGGCAGCCCCATGTCGCTGATCAAAATGTTCAACTGCTTGGCCAGGTTCACATCCATCGGGGTGCGTGCATTCACAAGGTGCCCATTTGCCATCGCAGTTGCAACAATTGTGCGATAATTTTTATCTTCGCAGACACCGAGTAACAGCCGTTCGCCTTTGGTTCCTTCGGAAATCGCAACCAGCAATTCGTTGTCTACCTCCGGTTGTCCTGGGCCAAACACGATCAACGGCAACCTACAGGCTTCCAAGACTGCCCGAACAATTTTAAGCGCCCCGGCCGGGGTAAGCGGCTTTTCATCTTGATCTGTCAGGCTGAGGCTGAGCTGGATGAGATCTGCGCCAGCGGCCTCGGCCGCCTGCGCCCATCTGGCCGGATCATCCATAACCTTTTCCCAGGCATCCATTAAAAGTGGTGACCAATCATCTGGGCGACGGTCCTTTATTTCTACCGCTACAACGGGCCGGTGAGTGATCTCTCCTTCTAGATGCATAAAGGGTAGCGTTTTATGCCCTCCCACAACAACTTTCTTCGTCCGGCTGCCGCCTTCAGCCGGGGTAGCCCCCAGGCTGATTTCACGTACAGACCCCGGCCACTTATCCTTGACCATTTCGATGGACATGGATTTCATCTCCTTATCACTTCAATTATTTACCCATCCACGCGCCCCGCCCAACGCGTTTCACGGCTTCACCTAGAACATCGGGTCCATTACCAGGCAAGGATGACCGTGTTCTTCCATCCAGGCCAGCAATTCATCGACCGTGCTGACATTTCGTTCATCCGCGATCTTTTCAATCAAGTCCGGGTCGCCTTCGCGTATAGCGACTGCCTGGAGCTCATCCGCCATGGTTTCCTTTAGAATGCTACTCATCCAGACAATCCGCTTGAAGCCACCATCGGCCAGGATGAACTTCGGGCTAAGCAAGTAATATTTTCCGACGCCCATCACGCCCGGGGTCTGCAAGCCACCTCCAGCAATACCCGCCAGGGTGCTGAAGGTCATTCCGGCTGGCGTCATGCTGGTATCTTCCCGGCTGACCACCATCACGCCATTCGCCTCGGGGATCAGCATCACAATGCATTCGAAGCATCCGCAGGCGGTCATCGGGTTTTCCATGATCGAATACATGGCTACTTCGTTGACTACACCATGGGAGCCGATCTGGGCGTAATCATTGGTGCCGGTCCAGTAGCCTTTGGAATTATCAATCGGTTTTCCGAGTTTGATCGGTTGGTTCGGCCCGGTCGGATTGATATTATACGAAGCCTTGCAGTCCAACCAGTTATAGGCACCACACAGACCCAGCCGCTGCGGGCTAACCACGCAAACGTGGTTCGGTGCAAAAGATTGACAAAGGGTGCAAGAATAGAATTCCTCAACTCTGTCATCGGTCAGGTCCGCCAGGCGCTTGTTGCGGTAATCATAGGTCGTGCGGGCCTTGCCTAACCACTCCTGGACTTTCTCAGGATCCGTAAAAATGGTCACCTGAACTTTATCGACAATCGCGCCAAAATCAGTCTTGAAACGAGCATGGAGAATTTTTCCAAAGTGCTCGAGGTTAAAGCCCTTCTCGGCTGCGGCGTTCGAAATCCGAATCCAGGCGATGTCCCGCTGCCCAATGTGTTGGATCCCTGAAGCGCCGTTCACGAAGTAATGTATCTGACGCTCCAGGACCGGTTCAAAATCTTCCTGCATCTGGCGACCGGCCACTTCGACAACAATGCCCATATCCATGTGACCCTGAGCCGGCAGGTTGGCGAAATCTGGCCCTACCACAGTCACCTGGCCATCGACAACTTTATCCAGAGGCGCCATATGCAGATATTCAAAACAGCGTGAATATTTACCGCCAAACTCGATCCGCATATCTGACTTCCGGACAACTTCCCCTTCAAAGGCAGAGCCGTACGGAACGGGGACCGGGACATCAGCAACTTTGACCTTGACGCCTCGGACTTCGATGCATTTTTGCACCAGCCGCTCAGCTTTTTCGAGGTCATCTTTCCCGGCTATCTCGTTGAAGGGCAGGCTGACCACGTGCTCGTACTTGGTCACCCCGGTGGGAAGGATTTCTGGGATGACTGTGTCTGCGATCACCGGGAAACCAAAATTAATCGCTCCGGCCGCAGCGGCATATTTAAGATCATCGACTTCACCAAGCGCCAGGACAAAAGCAAAAACCCGTTCGCGGTTGTAAAGCAGGATATCACGCGCCTGGCCGCCTTTCTTTCCGCCGAAGGTCAAGGCCGAGCGTACCGCAAAGCCCAGAGCGTAGATCGCGCTGATCGTATCTGTACCAAAGGGAACCGTGTAGGTATCGTATCCAAGCTCTACGCCTTCTTCGTTTAATTGGTGGATGATGCTCCGGCCGTTGACATTGCCTGACAGGAAAGTCAGGATGTTACGCTTCTGGAGCTCGCGAACAATTTTTACCGCTACCTGGTTCGATTTTGCACAGCCTACAATCGCGGCAAAACCGGGCATCCGGCCATCAACCAACTGGATTCCCCACGAACGAAGCTGGATATCATCGATGGGTCCATTCAAGTGGCCATCGAGGCCGGTTCCCCCAGCGCCGACATCAGGGCTGGTAAAATCCGTCCCGCCGGCCAGGTTAAAACCGGGCATCGGCTCAGGCTGCAAACCATACACAAAACGAATCGCTTCAATCGTTTCCGCAGCCAAGAGGGTCGCCGTACCACTATCAAGAGTTTCACCGAGATAAGGCGTCCAATTCTTATCCGAGGGAACCGGGTGAAGCAATTCACGCGCCTGCACCAGGACAGAAGCAAGTTGTCCAAGCGTCTCAACCGCCATACCGGTCATACCAAAAATAGTTGGCAGGTAATAGGCTGTATTCGGGAAGGCTACTGGCGTGTTGGACCCCTTATCTGATATGGCTTTCTGAAGCATCAGTTCAGCTTCAGACACCAATGAGTTCGCGCCACGAATTGCGCGGGTT
>JAYRWF010000062.1:0-5958 GCA_041918195.1 Anaerolineales bacterium | reverse complement strand
AGGCCGGTTCAAATACCCACGCGCCACGCCGACGCCACCGACAAACAACTCCCCGGGAATTCCGATGCCAACTGGTTGAAGCTGACGATCCAAGATATACAAGTGAGTGTTGGCAATCGGTTGGCCAATGCTGGGATCCTGATCATCTTCTGGATCAGCCAGGCCGGCCGAAGCGCAAACCGTCGTCTCGGTCGGGCCGTACGCATTGAAAAACCGGCGGCCGGGTCCCCATCGCGCGACAATCTCCCGGCTGCAGGCTTCTCCAGCTGCAATTACGGTCTTCAGCTCTGGCAAAGCCTGGCTGGAGACCTGGTCGGCAGGAAGCACTGACAGAACCGAGGGAGGCAGCGTCACTGTGGTAATCGCGGTCTGATGCAAAAAACGCAGCAATTCCAGCCCATTCGCCAGGGTTTCCTGGCTGGTCAAACAAAGCGTCGCCCCATTGGCTAAGGCCATGAATGTTTCCCAAACCGAGGCATCGAAACTGAACGGAGAAAACTGCAAGATCCGGCTGGCAGGGTTGATCTCAAATGCCGTTCGCTGCCATTCGACCAGGTTGCACAAGCCACGGTGGCGAAGCAGAGCGCCTTTTGGCCGGCCGGTGGACCCTGAAGTGTAAATCATATAAGCCAGGTTTTCGGGCCCGAGGGGAACTATCGGAGGGCCAGATGTACAGGCGGTAGCTTTCTCGATTTCACCCCAATCTTGATCCAGGCGCACAATCTGTAGCGCTTCTTCACTTTGCTGCGCTTGAGTCGTAAACAATTCACCCAACCGTTCAGCAACACTGTATTGGGTCAGGATGATCCGAATTTTTGAATCAGAAAGCATGAAAGCCAGGCGATCGGTCGGGTAATTCGGGTCGAGAGGAAGGTATGCCCCACCAGCTTTTAGGATACCCAGGATCGCAATCATCATATCAAACGAGCGTTCGGTGGAGACTCCGACTAATGTTTCGGGGCCAACGCCATGCCGGCAAAGATACTGCCCAACCAGGTTCGCCCGCCGGTCCAGCTCAGCATAGGTCATTGTCTGAACAGGCTGCTGAGTAGAAGCCTGGTAAATCAAAGCCAGTTGCTCGGGAGCACAAGCGACATGCGCTTCAAACAAGTTGTGGATGCAGGATTCCTTTGCAAAAGTAGCGGTAGATTGGTTCCAATCGATCAGCAACTGTGTGAGCTCAGTTTCTGAGAGCATCGGTAAGGCCGCAACCGGCAGATCTGGATCAGCCACCATCCCACTGAGCAGATTCTCAAAGTGCCCTAACAAGCGCCGAATTGTCTCTGGCTCGAACAAATCAGTGTTGTACTCCAACGAACCGCTGATCATACCCGGTGATTGGTTAATCGACATCAACAGATCAAACTCAGCTGATCCCGAATGGGCCAGCAGCGGTGTGAGGGTCAGTTCACCAGTCTCAACGCTTTTCACCGGTACTTCTTGCAGATCGAAACCGACCTGGAATAGGGGTGTATAACTCAAGTTGCGCTGGGGCTGGAGGGCTTCGACCAGCATCTCAAACGGCAGATCCTGGTGGGCATAGGCGCCTAAAGCAGTTTCTCGGACCCGCCCGAGTAACTCTCGGAAGCCGGGATTACCGGAAAGATCGGACCGCAGGACCAGGGTGTTGACGAAGAAGCCAATCATGCCCTGTACTTCTGGCCGGGTGCGATTGGCGATCGCCGATCCAACATTGAAATCTTCCTGGCCACTGTAACGATAGAGTAAAGTTTGGTAGGCAGCCAACAATAACATATAAACGGTTACGCCTTCCTGCCTTGCCAAAGCCTGGATGGCCTCGGAAAGCGGCGCAGGCAAGGTGAAAGAAGCCATATCTCCATTGGCGGTTTTCAGAGCTGGCCGTGGTCGGTCAGTCGGCAAATCCAACAGTGGTGGTGAGCCACCCAGGCGATCTTTCCAGTAAGTCAATTGGTTTTCTAATTCATCGCCGCTTAACATCTGTCGCTGCCAAGCTGCGTAATCAGCATATTGCAGTTCAGCGAGCCGAACGGCTTCGGCATGTTCAGGCAGTTCGAGGGTTTCCTGGACCCCTAGCAAGGTCAATTCCGTGTAGACATCTGCAATCTCGCGAATCAGGATTCCCATTGACCAACCATCGGCAACAATGTGGTGAATAGTAACAACCAGGACAGACTCTTCTGGGTGAATTCTCAGCAATGCAGCCCGGATCAGCGGGCCGCTTGCCAGGTCAAACGGTATTCTTACCTGGCTGGCCGCCCAGGTCTCAATGGCTTCTGGGCTCAAGTCCTTCTCGGTCGGTGTTTCTACCGCCAGCGGGATAACCAGCTCTGGCAGGATTATTTGGACGGGTTGGCCAGACCGGGTATCGAAAACTGTACGCAGCGATTCATGGCGCTGAATCAGCCGGTTTAAACTTTGCTCCAAAGCCTGCAGATTCAACGGCCCGGTGATCTTGACAGCCGCAGGGATATTGAAAGTCAGGTTGCCTGGATCCAACTGATCGAGAAACCAGAGACGCTGCTGAGAGAAGGATAGTGGAGGAGCCTGGGTTGGCAAACCAGTTGTTGGATCACGCGGTAAGGCCTGGATGGAATGAACACTTTCAACCTCCCCACTCAATCCATTGCGCACTGCCTCCGCCATACCACTAATGGTGGGCGACTCAAACAGGTTGCGCAACGGTAGATCGATTTGGAATGTTTGCCGCAATCGGGAGAGAAGCTGGGTCGCCTTAAGTGAATGACCGCCCAACTCAAAGAAGTTATCGAATACCCCCGGCCGATCCACTCCCAGGACCTCGATCCATAATCCAGCAATGATTTCTTCCACTGCATCGCGTGGCGCAGTGTAGTCAGCGCCAATAAGCGCCGCTTCACCTGGCGCTGGCAGGCGCATCAGGCCCCGTCGGTCTATCTTGCCATTTGGCAACCTGGGCAGGATAGGCATGGCAATAAACCAGGACGGGATCATGTATTCGGGCAGGCGTTGCTTCAAACGAGATCGGGTCTGGCTGAAGGAACTGCTGTCAGGCAATTCCAGATAGGCCGCCAGGCGCTTGTCGCCCGGTTGGTCTTCGCGTAAAATCACCACACAACCCTCGATCTCAGCGACCTGGCGTAAAACAGCCTCTATCTCTTCCAGTTCGATCCGGAAACCGCGCAGCTTGACCTGGTTGTCAGAACGGCCCCCAAACAAGATCTGTCCACCCGGAAGAAAACGCCCAACATCACCTGTGCGGTAGAGCAATGGAGAGAGCCCAGAGGTTTCCATGCTATCCACAAGGATATCTCTCAGTGGATTGGCTATGAAACGGTCCGCTGTCAGCTCCGGCCGGTTCAGGTAGCCCCGAGATAGTCCTGCTCCACCAATGTAAATATCACCGGGTACGCCGACGGGCAGCGGGTTCAAATCCTGGTCCAGGATAAATACCTGGACATTTTTCAAGGGTTTCCCAATCGGCGCCTGGCTAAACTCCAGGCTAGCATTGGAGCCGGTGGTTGTCTTGAAACAGGTTGCCGTAATAGTCGCCTCGCTTGGGCCATAAGCATTGATAAATCGCATCGGCTGGCTGGACAACCTTGACCAGGTCTTGATTTTATCGATCGCCGGACTCTCCCCACCAACCAGCAATGTCTCCAGCCCGGAAGGCATTTGCAAGCCTTCTTTGTCCATTTCGTCCACCACTGCCATCCACAGGGGAGCTGGCAGGTGCAGAATATTCATGTGATGCTTATCAAGGAAAGTGATGATGTTTTTGCCGCTCATTTCGAACTCGGCCGGTGGGAACACCACTGTGCCACCAGCCGACAGGGTGGGATAAATCTCCTCCCCGGCGGCATCGAAGCTTAACGAGATCAACTGAGCGATCCGGCTGCCAGGTTTTAACTCAAGCACCTTCGCCATTTCCAACGCATGGTTGGCCAGCGCAGAATGAGGAATCATAACGCCTTTGGGTTGACCCGTTGTGCCGGAGGTGTAAATTACATAGGCGAGCTGGCTTTCACCGGGGAGATCTAACACAACCGGTTCATGACTCTTAAAGTCAAAGGGTAAACGAATATCAATCACCGGAATATTTTCTATAGCATTGGATAATGCTTCAGTGATGACCGGGCGGGTCGCTTCCTGGGTCAATAGGGCCTTTATTCCAGAATCTTGGATCATGAAGGCCAGGCGGTCAGTCGGGTATTTTGGATCCAAGGGAACATAAGCCCCACCAGACTTTAAAATTCCCAGCAGCGCCGCCAACACCTCCAAGGATCGATTCAGGCAGACTCCCACCAGGGTTTCTGGACCCACCCCAATCTGTTGCAGGTAAACTGCTAGACGGTCGGAGGCCTGGTCCAAATCCCGGTAGGTCAGCAAGTTTTCATTCCCCTGCTCATCTACATAAATTCCTGCCGCCTGGTCTGGCATTAGCCTTGCCTGGCGCTGAAAAAGCTGGACCACAGAGCCAGGGCGCTGCGCCGGGGTTGTGTCCGGCAGTCCAGCTTCTCCACTTGTCTCAGCGAGCTGATTCCAGGCCAGAAGGACCTGCCTGGTTTCTTCAGGCGGCAGCATTTGGATGTTCTTCAAGGGTTGATCCGGGTCACTCAACATCGAAAGCAGTACCTGGCGCATATGCCTGGCCATCTGCTGCACGACATCCTGTGAAAAGAGGCTCGGATCGTAAACCAGGTGGACTTCCAAATCTTGGGCTGGAGCAATCACAACCGTTAACGGGTAGTTGGTCTTCCCATAATGTTGGAGATCGCGCACTTGTAAGCTGCTGGTCTGCTGCTTTAAGCTTTCTTCCACCGGGTAATTTTCAAACACCATGATGCTATCGAATAGCGGCTGTCCGCTGGGGATTTCACTCCAGGGCTGGATCTGGAACAAGGGAGTATATTCGTACTGCCTGGTCTCCGCTTGCTGACCTTGCAAATCGCGCAACCAGTCCGCAACACTCTGGTCAGACTGGACTTGGACTCGAACCGGGAGGGTATTGATAAACAATCCCAACATGGCATCGACGCCCGGCAACGAAGCCGGACGTCCTGCTACCGTCGCACCAAATAAGACGTCTCGTTCACCGCTGTACCGGCTTAACAGCAGGCCCCAAGCCCCCTGCACCCAGGTGTTCATAGTGAGGCCAAGCTGTTGGCCGGCTTTGCGCATTTTTTGAGTTGCTTCTGCCCCGATGGAGGTCCTTTCAGTAGCCACATCGCTCGGGAGCAAGGTCTCCGTTCGCTTCAATGGGATTTGCGTAGCGACCTGAAAGCCCTGGAGCGCCTTGCGCCAATATTCTTCAGCCTTGGACAAATCCTGTTGCTTGAGCCAGGCAATATAATCCCGGTAAGGTCGAGGCGGCCGCAGGTAAAGCGGCTTACCCTGGCTATAGGCTTCGTAGAATGTAAATACTTCCTTGAGCAGAATCGGCATCGACCAACCGTCAATTAAAAGATGGTGATGTGTCCAGACCAAGCAAGTGGAATCTGGGGAGAAGCGAATGAGAGCCAACCGCATCAGCGGTGCCTGCAGGAGATCAAAGGGGGTATTTAAATCCTTATCTAGGTATTCAGCCAGGGCTTGTTTTTGAGCCTCCGCGGTCTGGCCGTTCCAATCCAATAAATCAATCGGTAATTCGACCTGGCGATGCACAATTTGCAACGGCTCATCCAGGTCCTCCCACATGAAGCTGGTGCGTAAAATGGAATGACGGTGGACGACTTCATACCAGGAACGTTTGAAAGCTTCCGTATCGAGCGTGCCCAATAGAACACAGCTCAAGCGCTCCAGATAGACCGGCGAGTCAGGGGAGTAGATGCTGTGAAACAACATCCCCTGCTGCATGGGAGAAAGTGGATAGATATCTTCAATGTCGCGATTCGTCATCGATTGCTCTCCGCAAATCCGAGGACTGCCAGCCCGCTCACCGGCCAGGCGTCCGCTTAGGTTGTGATATTTTCGTCAGCACTTTATCCAGAGTCGATTGGT
>JAYRWF010000061.1:0-1988 GCA_041918195.1 Anaerolineales bacterium | reverse complement strand
GCTGACGCCGGATTCCCGGTCTACATGGTTGAACGCGAACCATCGATTGGCGGCCACATGGCGCAATTTGACAAGACCTTCCCCACCCTTGACTGCTCAGCCTGCATCTTGACCCCCAAGATGGTTTCAGTCGGGACTCATCCAAATATCAAGATGTTAACCTGGAGCGAGGTGGTCCGGGTAGATGGTTATGTGGGCAACTTCACGGTAACGATTCGTAAAAAAGCCCGCCATGTGATTGAAGACCTGTGCACCGGATGTGGAATTTGCCAGGAAAAGTGCCCCAAGAAGATCATCGATGATGTTTATGAAGCTGGCTTGGGTTACCGCAAGGCAATTTACACGCCCTTCCCGCAAGCTGTCCCGAAATACCCGGTGCTGGATCGCCCAAATTGCACCTATTTCCAGAAAGGCACTTGCCGGGCGTGTGAAAAATTCTGCCCGACCGGGGCGATTGACTTCAACCAGCAAGACGAATATATCACAGTTCAAATCGGCAACTGCATCCTTGCCACTGGTTATGATCTCTTCGATCCACGCAGAATCGCCAATTACGGCTATGGCCGGCTGGCGAATGTCTTCACCAGTCTGGAATTCGAGCGCCTGAGCAATGCCGCCGGTCCGACCAACGGTAATATCGTCCTCCGTGATGGCGTGACCACACCAAAATCGGTGGGCATTGTCCATTGCGTTGGGAGCCGAGACCGCAACTACAACAATTACTGCTCGGTAATCTGCTGTATGCAGGGGCTAAAGTTTGCCCACCTGGTGAAAGAGCGAACCGGCGCAACTGTGTACAACTTCTACATCGATATGCGCACAGCCTATAAAGCCTATGACGAGTTTTACCAGCGGGTGCTCGAAGAAGGAACACTGTTTGTGCGTGGAAAAGTAGCCGATATCACCGATGCTGCCCGGTTGCCTGGAGAAGAAGGCAAAATCATTGTGCAGGTTGAAGATACCCTGGTGGGGAAACAGCGGCGAATTCCGGTGGATATGGTTATCTTATCTGCAGGCTTGGAACCCAGGCATGACGCCAAGGAATTTGCCAAGCTATTTGGACTGTCTTGTAGTGCAGATGGCTGGTTCATTGAAAAGCACCCAAAGCTTGACCCGGTTGCAACGATGACCGAGGGAATCCTCATCGCCGGTTGTGTCCAGGGGCCAAAAGACATTCCGCAGAGCGTCGCCCAGGGTGCAGCGGCAGCGGCTCGGGTACTTGGCCGGATCCAACAAGCGGAAATTGCCCTTGAGCCATTCCGCGCCTCGGTCGAAGAGGATAAATGCTCTGGTTGCCGGATCTGCAACGCCTTATGCCCATTCAACGCGATCATTTTCCACGAAGATCGCATGGTGACCGAGATCAACCCAGCGCTTTGCCAGGGCTGTGGAACCTGCGTCGCAGCCTGCCCGGCAGGAGCAATTAGCGGGACAGGGTTCAGCAATGAACAAATCCTAGCCCAAATCGAGGGCTTGCTGATGGTGAACCTGGTTCACCAAACGCCAGCGGTATCCTGATCGAGCGGAGGAGACCATGAGTGAAACGTTTGAACCCGTAATTATTGGCTTCACCTGTAATTGGTGCAGTTACCGGGCTGCTGACCTGGCTGGCACGGCTCGGATCAAATATCCTCCAAATGTACGTCTGATCCGCCTGATGTGTTCGGGCAGGCTTGATCCGACTTTCATCATGAAGGCTTTCTCAAATGGCGCAGACGGCGTGTTGATCACTGGCTGCCACCCTGGTGAATGTCACTACATCGAGCAGAATTACAAAGCACTGCGCCGCTACCTGCTCTTACGGCGAGTTCTTCAAGGGATGGGTGTGGAGCCAGGACGGATGAAATTGGTCTGGGCCAGCGCGGCGGAAGGGGTTCGCCTGGCAGAAGAGATTACCAAGTTTGTCGAAGAAGTGCGCAGCCTGGGACCTCTCCATTGGCCAAAATGGCAATCTGGGAACGGCCATCACCCGGCAACAGCACAGGCAG
>JAYRWF010000060.1:0-4741 GCA_041918195.1 Anaerolineales bacterium | reverse complement strand
GGCCCGAGGCTTTGATCGCTGCCAGGTCCACCACGTTGCGCAGGTCCGAAACATAGGGGGTGATGTAGTCGTACAGGTGGGTGGTTTCGGCCTTCATTGCCCGCGCCAGGCTGATGCGTTTGACCTCGCGCGATTCATTCCTGAGGATTTCATTGGCGCGCGCCTGCATCGCCTTAGTCGTGACCGTATCAGCCGGCCCACCAGCCGGCGGGTTGTACTTGAAGCCGCCGTCGTCAGGCGGATTATGCGAAGGGGTGATCACCACGCCATCCGCCAGCCCACTGGTCCGGCCGCGATTGTAATTCAGGATGGCATGCGAGATAGCAGGCGTAGGCGTGTACCCCAGGTCTGCATCGACCATGATCTCCTGCTCGTTTCCGGCAAACACCTCGATCGCACTGGCCAGCGCCGGTTCAGACAAGGCGTGTGTATCCATGCCGATGAATAAGGGGCCAGTGATTCCCTGCGCCTGGCGAAACTCGCAGATCGCCTGGGAGATCGCCAGGATATGGGCCTCGTTAAAACTATTTCTCAGCGATGAACCGCGATGCCCGGAGGTGCCAAAAGCCACCCGCTGGGCTGGATCGGCAGGATCCGGTTCCTGGGTGTAATAGGCCGAGACCAGGCGCGGCACATTGACCAGCAGTTCGTAGGGGGCGGGCTTGCCCGCCAGTGGATGTAGACTCATCATAAGCTCCCTGGTTTTCAGAAATAAACCTAAGCACTAAACTCACGCCGGCTGACCGTGCCGCCACTTGGAACTTCAAGCTGGTCATAATCCTCCTGCGTCGTGCCAGGATCTATCCGGCAGTTCCGGCCAATCTTGGCCTTGGCAGGAATCTTCGCTCGCTTGCCGACAATTGTAATCCCAGTATTGATATTTGCCGGTTCAAGCTGGTTCGGCGTATTGTCGTCGCCCACGCCCACCTGGGCGCCGGCGCCAATCTCGATTTCCTTGTCCAGCACGCAGCGATCGACCACTGCCCCCTTACGGATTATAGTATCGTTCATAATCACCGAGTCACGCACCAGCGCGCCTGGCTCAACCCAGACGCCCGGCGAGAGAACACTGTTGACCACCTTGCCTTCAATCACGCAGCCGTTCGACAGCAAGCTATCGCGCGATTCTCCCGACGAACCCAGCTTGACTGGAGGCCGCTCTTTCGAGCGCGTGTGAAGCACCCAACTGGGATCATATAGATCCAGACCTGGTTTTGGCTCCAAGAGCGCCAGGTTCGTCTCCCAGTAAGCTGAGATCGTCCCTACATCTACCCAATACCCGCTGAATGGATAGGCATACACCTTATCCTCTGCCACCATCTTGGGGATGATATTCTTGCCAAAGTCATGCGATGAGGTTGGGTCGGCTGCATCCTCGTTCAACCGCTGCAGCAGGAAACGCGTATTGAAGACATAAATGCCCATCGAAGCCAGTGTGCTATCGGACTGCTTGGGTTTCTCGGTAAACTTGGTGATGCGCTGGGTTGCATCGGTGCTCATGATCCCAAAACGGAAGACCTCTTCCGGGGCCACGTTCATCACCGCCACAGTCAGATCAGCGCCCTTGGAATCATGAAAATTCAGCAGATCCATGTAATTTTGTTTGTAAATATGATCCCCGGATAGGACCAAGACCCGGTCGCAGCCCGATTCGGCAATCAGGTTGCGATTCTGGTAAAGCGCATCGGCTGTGCCGCGGTACCAGTCCTGGTCTTTTCGCCCTTGATAGGGTTGCCAGATCTGCACCCCGTTAGGCTGGGCGCGGTTAAGGTCCCAGGGCTCGCCGATCCCGATGTGTTGCATCAGCGAATGCGGTCGGTACTGCGTCAGCACGGCTACCCGGTACAGGCCCGAGTTCACCGCGTTGGAAAGCGGGAAGTCAATAATCCGGTACTTGCCAGCAAACGGCACCGCAGGCTTGGCCCGCTTCTCCCCCAGGATGCTCAGCCGGCTACCCTGGCCGCCAGCCAGGATCAAGGTCAATACATTCATCATTCCTCCTTAAGAATTCTCCCTTAGAAAAGAACCCATTGTCAGCGGCAGTCTTTGGTCGGCTGGCCCTAACCTCTCATTTTCTTAATCGCATTGATCAAACCATTGGTCGAAGCATCATGGCTCTGAACCATTTCGTCGCTCTTCAGCTCCGGCAAGATCACCTTGGCAAGCTGCTTACCCAGCTCCACGCCCCATTGGTCGAAGGAGTTGACATCCCAGATCGCGCCCTGGGTAAAGATTTTGTGTTCGTAAAGCGCGATCAACGAACCCAACACCGCGGGAGTCAGCTTCGGGTAGAGGAATGAGTTGGTTGGCCGGTTGCCCAGGAAAACCTTGTGAGGCAGCAGCTCCTCCAGCTCAGCGCCGCTCATGCCCTGGACGGCCAATTCACCGCGCACCTCCTCGGCTGTCTTGCCTTTCATCAGCGCCTCGGTCTGGGCCAGGTAGTTGGACAGCAAGATCGGGTGATGATCGCCGCGCGGGTTATGGCTCTCGGCTGCCGCCAGGAAATCGCACGGGATCAGCTTGGTCCCTTGGTGGATCAACTGGTAGAAGGCATGTTGTCCATTCGTACCCGGCTGGCCCCAAATGATTGGTCCGGTAGTGTAATCCTGGATGCGCTCACCATCCCGAGTGACACCCTTGCCGTTGCTCTCCATATCGCCCTGTTGGAAATAGGCCGGGAAGTGCACCAGGTATTGGTCATACGGCAGGATAGCATGCGATTGGGCGTCGAAGAAGTTGTTATACCAGATACCCAACAAGCCCATCACCACCGGCAGGTTCTTCTCAAAGGGCGTGATGCGGAAGTGTTCGTCAACCGCATGTGCACCGCCTAGCAGCGCTTCGAAATTGTCCATCCCCACGTACAGCGCAATCGAGAGACCGATCGCCGACCAGAGCGAATAGCGACCTCCGACCCAATCCCAGAACTCAAACATATTCTTCGGATCGATCCCAAACTTCGCCACCGCAGCCGTGTTGGTCGACATCGCCGCAAAGTGCCGGGCAATCGCCGCTTCATCCCTGGCTGCTTCCAGGAACCAGGCCCGCGCCGTCTGGGCGTTGGTCATCGTCTCCTGGGTGGTGAAAGTCTTGGAGGCCACCAGGAAGAGCACCGTCTCCGGATTCACCAACTTTAGTGTTTCGACCAGGTCAGTGCTGTCAACATTCGAGACAAAATGAACCCTTAGGTCGGGCTTGCCATATGGTTTCAAGGCTTCGCAAACCATCTTTGGGCCCAGGTCAGACCCGCCAATGCCGATATTCACCACATCGGTGATCGCCTTGCCGGTGTAGCCGCACCATTTGCCCGAGCGCACCTCTTCGCTGAAATCGCGCATGTGCGCCAGCACCCGGTTCACTTCGGGCATAACGTCCACCCCATCCACGTAGATCGGCCGGTTGGAGAGGTTGCGTAAGGCGATGTGCAGGACGGCGCGCTTTTCAGTATTGTTATACTTTTGCCCCATGAACATGGCTTCAATTTTGCCGGTCAGATCCGCTTGCCTTGCCAGGTCGCACAACAGTCGCATCGTCTCCTGCGTCACCCGATTTTTGGAGTAGTCGAACAAGATCTCACCGGCATACAGTGAAAAGTGTTCGAAGCGCTGCGGGTCCTGTGCAAACAGGTCGCGCATCTGCACACCCATCATCTCGCCCTGGTGCTTCTGCAGCGCTTGCCAGGCTGGTAAATATACAAGTCCAGGCATATTTCTCCTTATCTCCTCATCGATGGATTATAAATAGTAATCAAAATCGTGCTCGGTACGCACCTTGCGCCGGATGACGAAGATGTGGGCCGGGACCGTCTGCGGATTCAGCTCGACATAGTTGCGAGCGCCATGCCAGAGGTAGCGTGCATCGGTTAGCAGGTCATGGGCCTGGTACGGCTGGCGTGGATCGAGGCCGAATTCATCCAGGGGCAGGGTGATGAAACCAGATTGCTTGTAGTGTGGATCGAGGTTGACCACAACCAGGACTTCATTGGTCTCATCCTCGCTGCTCTTGGAATAAGCAATAATCTGCTCGTTGTCCACTTCATGAAAGCGCAGGTTGTAGTTAGCACGAAAAGCCGGGTTATCCCGCCGGATCTGGTTGACCTTACCGATCAAGCTGCTCAGGCTGTCCGGCCGCTCAAGGTCCCAGTGACGAATCTCGTACTTCTCCGAGTCCAGGTACTCTTCCCGGCCTGGGGCGATCGGGCGGTTTTCGCACAACTCAAAGACCGGTCCATAGATGCCATAGCTGGGACCGAGCGTGGCAGCCAGGATGAAGCGCGCCATATGGGCTGGCCGTCCACCGTACTGGAGATACTCGGGCAAGATATCCGGTGTGTTCGGCCACAGGTTCGGGCCAAAGAACTCCTTCACTTCGCTCTTGGTCAGCTCGGTCAGGTACTGGGTCAGCTCCCACTTGGTGTTGCGCCAGGGAAAGTAGTTGTAGGACTGCGTGAAGCCGGCCTTGGCCAGGCGATGCATCACCTTTGGCCGGGTGAAGGCTTCGGCCAGGAAGAGCGCCTCTGGGCAATCCTTTTTGATCTCCGCAATCATCCATTCCCAGAACGGAAAAGCCTTGGTATGCGGGTTGTCCACGCGGAAGATCCGCAGGCCCTGGTCAACCCAGAACTGTACCACGCTCTTCAGTTCTTCCCACAACTCGCGCCATTGCTCGGTCTCGAAGTCGAAAGGATAGATGTCCTGGTATTTCTTGGGTGGGTTCTCCGCATATTGAATCGTCCCATCCG
>JAYRWF010000059.1:0-13683 GCA_041918195.1 Anaerolineales bacterium | reverse complement strand
GCTCAGGGATGGCCTGGCTATCCAGTTCCTGGAGCAGGGGAGCCGGGTCAAGCTTGAGGTAGCTGGCATAGGCGCGCAAAAAGCCGCGCGCCTGGGCCAGGGAGGGGATCAATTCCGGCCGGCCGTCTTCCAATGCCTGTAGATGGCGCTCGCGCATATGCGTGGCGCTGGCGACCTGAGCCAGGGTGAGCTTTTGGTCTTCCCTGGCCTGGCGAAGCTGCTGGCCGATGCTTTCGTTCATCGTTATGAAATGAACCGACCTAGGAGTGCTGGCTCAATCGCTGCGAGGCTGGAAGCCAGGCTTCACAAAACTCGCGACCAGCATTCCCAGGCCGGTTTCAGGCAGCAGGCGGTCAAGCCGCCGGTTGCTGCGAGGTCTTATTCAGCCGTCTCTTCAACCGCAGCCACCGCTTGCGGCAGCACGGGGGTCTCACCCTCGCGGTGAACGATAACAGTGACTTCGGGGACCAGGTCGAGGGTCAGGCGAACATGGACTTTGAATTCGCCCAGGGTGCGGATCGGTTCGGCATCCATCTGGCGGCGGGTTACTTCGACGCCGGTCTTCGCTTTGATGGCTTCGGCGATCATCGCAGACGTAATCGAACCGTACAGCTTACCGGTCTCACCGGCTTTAGCCGGGAAGGTCAGCACCAGGTTGGTCAGTTGAGCTGCGACGCCGCCCATTTCCTGGTTGATCTTGGCGCGAGTTGCGGCCGCGTTGGTGCGGATACTTTCAACCTGCCTGAGTGCGC
Organism: Anaerolineales bacterium; assembly: GCA_041918195.1. Taxonomy (GTDB): domain Bacteria; phylum Chloroflexota; class Anaerolineae; order Anaerolineales; family UBA4823; genus CAZAGA01. The sequence continues at coordinate 12,931 of JAYRWF010000059.1, read as the reverse complement.
CGGCGGTTGCCAGGACTGCTAACCCCTGCGGGAGTAAGAAGTTGCGCCCATATCCATCGGCGACTTTCTTGACATCCCCAGCCCGGCCTAATTTATAGACATCTTTGAGTAAAAGTACCTTCATGCTTCAAGCCCTTTCAGCTTAGAAAATTAACCGTGCAACTCACGGTTCGCCCAGGCGAAGGGTACAACGCTCCGGGCCGAAGGATTCTACCAGAAGGGGGAGAGAACGTCAACTTGTTTCAAGTCCGATCATAAAAATAACGAGAATGAAGCTTATAATGGCAGGTATGGAAGATTCGGCGGGCAAGCGGTTGCGTTCTTTTCGGGTCGAGGCAGTGATCCTGCGGCACAGCGATTGGGGAGAAGCGGACCGGATGCTGACCTTGTACACGCGCGAGCTGGGCAAGGTGCGCGCACTGGCCAAGGGAGCACGCAAGCTGCGCTCGCGCAAAGCCGGGCACCTGGAGCCATTTGCGCAGGCGAGCCTGCTGCTGGCGCGCGGCCGGGATATCCTGCTGGTCACCCAGGCGGATACGCTGGCGGCCTACTCGGCGCTGCGCGACAACCTGATGCTGACGACCTATGCGGCTTACGTGGTTGAGCTGCTGGACCGTTTCACCTATGAGGAGGGCGAAAACCAGGCACTGTACCAACTCCTGGTGGATACGCTGGGACGGCTGGATACCGCAGCCCAACGCCTGGCAGGCAGCCAGGCAACCGAACCAGCGCCTAGCGGCGAGGCGGAACTGGTAGTGCGCTATTACGAGATGCGCCTGCTGGACCTGACCGGCTTCCGGCCGCAGTTATTCCAATGCAGCGGGTGCGGTAAGGAGATCCAGCCGGAAGACCAGTATTTTTCAGCCGAGACTGGCGGGGTGCTGTGCCCGCAGTGCGGTGAACTGCCGGGCAGGTCCGCGCGCCCGGTCAGCCTGCTGGCGCTAAAGTATATGCGCCATTTCCAGCGGAGCAGCTTTCGAGAGGCAGGGCGCGCCCAGCCAGCGACCATCACCCAACGCGAGATCGAGAGCCTGATGCAGTACTACCTGACCTATATCCTGGAACGCGGCCTGAATACCCCGGCTTTCTTACGCCGGCTGCGACAAGAGAAAGGGGGGTCAATTGCTTAGGCCGAGGCGGGTTCTTCCGCGCGGAACTGGCTCATATACAAGTTGTAATAAAAGCCTTTCTCGGCCAACAGGCTATCGTGGGTGCCGCGCTCGACAATCTGACCTTTATCGATCACCAGGAGCAAGTCAGCGTTGCGGATCGTACTGAGCCGGTGGGCGATGACAAAACTGGTGCGCCCTTCGAGCAGGGAATTGAGGGACTTCTGGATCAGGCGCTCAGTGCGGGTATCGACGCTGGAGGTAGCCTCGTCAAGGATCAAGATGCGCGGGTTTGCCAGAGCAGCGCGGGCAATGGCAATGAGCTGGCGCTGGCCCTGGCTGAGGCCACTGCCGCGCTCGCCAAGCACAGTCTGGTAGCCATCCGGTAGGCGTTCAACACACGAATCTAGGTTGGCCAGGCGGGCGGCGGCATATACTTCGTCATCAGTCGCATCTGGGCGGCCATAGCGAATGTTATTCATCACGGTATCCGAGAACAAAAAGGTATCCTGGAGCACCAGGCCAATCTGCCGGCGTAAGCTGACCGTGGTCACCTCGCGCAGGTCCAGGCCGTCGATGCGGACTGCACCATCACACAGGTCATAGAAACGCGGGATCAGGTTGATGATGGTAGTTTTGCCAGCGCCAGTCGGGCCGACAATGGCGACCGTCTGACCGGGCTCGACTTTGAAATTAACCTCGCTGAGCACTGGCAGGCCCGGTCGATAAGCGGCGCAGACGTTTTCAAACTCCACGGCGCCCTGGATGACGGGCATTTCGATCGCTTCAGGGCGATCGGTGATCTCCGGAGCGACATCCATCAGGCTAAAAATACGTTCGCCGCCGGCGATGGCGTTCTGCAAATTCGTCCACAGGATGGCAATCTGCTGGATCGGCTGGTTGAAGCGCTGGACGTAAGCCACGAAGGTGATCACCAGGCCAAGCGAGACGGTGGTACCGAACAAGTCTCGCCCGTTGAGAATAAACGAGCCACCGACGCCGGCGACAATCGCCAGGGCCAGGTAGCCCAGCGCTTCGAGGGCCGGGGCCAGGGCGCTGGTATAGGCGACAGCACGGACATTGGCGTCACGATTGGCGGCATTGACCAGGCGGAAGTTTTCGATGTTTTCATCGGCGCGGTTAAAGGCCTGCACTTCGCGCACGGCAGAGATGCTTTCCTGGAGCTCGGCATTGACGCTGCCGATGCGCTCGCGCGCTCGGCGGAAAGCCTTGCGGGCCTGGCCGGAGAACCACAGGGTGGCGACGATCATGAGCGGGACGACCAGCAGGCTGAGCAAGGCGAAGGGCACACTCAATCGGAACATTTCCACTGCAACCCAAATCAGGAGCAGAACGCCGCTGAAAACGTTCAGCAAGGCGAAGCTGATCGCTTGCTGGATGGTCTCGGAGTCGTTGGTGATGCGGCTCATCAGGTCGCCGGCCTCGTGCTCGTTGTAATAGCCGAGCGAAAGGCGCATCAGGTGTTGGTAGAGATCGATGCGAATGTCGCGCAGGACATGGTTGCCAGCCCAACTCATCAAGAAGAAGGATGCGCCGGTGAGCAGAGCGCCGAGGACGAACAGGGCAACGACAATCAACACCAGGCGGCCCAGGCCGGCGAGGCGCAGCTCGACGGAAGGGGCGGCGCCAGTTTCATCGGGCCGGGCAAACCCACCCAGGTCATAAACACCCTGGACGATGCGTTGCGTTAAACTGGCCGGCTGGCGGCCTTCGGAAAGCCAGCAATTGCTGGCAGAGGCGCTGGTCTGGTCTGCCAGGCCGGGGATCGCGCCCAGGTTGTTCCCGGTCATCGGGATCAGGTAGCAGTCTGTAGCCTGCCCAAGCAAGGCAGGTACCGTGACCTGGGCCCAGGTCGAGACCACGACCAGGGCCAGGACGAGCACCAGGACCAGTGAAAAGGGTTTGAAATAACGGCCAAAACGGGCCATGGTCTGGCCCAGGTTCTTCGGCTTGAGATTATCTTGACTCATCATACGGCGCATGCCGTCGGGTCCACCAAACATAGCTACTCCTGACTTTCTTCGGCGTCGCCGACAAGCTGTGAGTTATAGATTTCGGCGTACAGCGGGCTGTCTTCCATCAGCTCGGTGTGCGTGCCGCGGGCGACAACGCGGCCTTGTTCAAGCACCAAGATCTGGTCGGCATGGCGGACCGTGCTGATGCGCTGGGCGATGACAAAGCTGGTGCGGTTGAGCATCAAACGGTCGAGTGCTTTCTGGATACGCGCCTCGGTGGCCAGGTCCACGCTGCTGGTCGAATCATCCAGGATCAGGATGCGCGGGTTGAGCAGCAAGGCACGGGCGATGGCGATGCGTTGCTTCTGGCCACCGCTCAAGGTTGCACCGCGCTCACCGACCAGGGTGTCATAGCCCTCTTTGAAGGAGAGGATGAAGTCGTGCGCTTCGGCTGCCTGGGCGGCGGCGATGACCTGCTCCAGGCTGGCGTCCGGTTTGCCAAAGGCGATGTTGTCACGGATCGTGCCAGAGAAAAGGGTGGTTTCCTGCAGGACGATGCCAATCTGGCTGCGCAGCGATTCGAGGGTGACCTGGCGCAGATCGTGGCCATCGATCAAGATCCGGCCCTGGCTGGGATCGTAGAAGCGAGGGATCAGGTTGATGATGGTGGTCTTGCCGGAACCGGTGGCGCCAAGCAAGGCGATGGTCTGCCCGGGGCGAGCTTCGAAACTGACTTCCGAGAGCACGGGAGCGCCGCTAGAGAAGTAGCGGAAGGTAACGTTCTCGAACACCACCTGGCCGTCAATCGCCGGCAAAGCCTGGGCATCTGGCTGGTCAACGACGTCGTTGCGGGCATCAAGGATTTCGAAGATACGGTTGGAAGAGGCAGAGGCCTGACCCAACTGGGTGACGATAAAACCAAATTGGGCCAGGGGGAGGAAAACGTAGACCAGGTACAGGCTGAACTCCTGCCACTGGCCAATGGTCAGGGTGTTGTTGATGATTTGGCGGCCGCCATAATAAAGCGTCGCGGCCTGGCCCAGGTTGGCGATCAGGAAGACCAACGGGAACAGGAAGGTTAAGGTGCGCGATACGGTGATTTGCTGTTTCATCAGGTCATCGGCCGAACGTTGGAAGCGGCGAATCTCATCGACTTCGCGGGCAAACGCCTTGATGACTTTGACGCCGGCCAGGCTTTCTTGAAGCCGGATATTCAGGGAAGATAATTTCACCTGGACTTTGGCAAACAAGGGGCCGCTGATAATGCCAAAGATGACAAAGACCAGCAAGGAGAGCGGCAGGACCGGTAGGACGGCTAGGGTCAGTCGGGCGTTGGTGGTCAGCAAGATGATCAGGGTTCCGGTCAGCAGGACCACCGCACCAACCAGTTGAAGCAGGCCCTGACCGATGAACAGGCGAACTTTTTCGACATCATCGGTGGCGCGGATCATGAGCTGGCCGGTCTGGTTGCGGTCATGATAGGAAAAGGAAAGCTTCTGGACCTTCGAAAACAGGTCGTTGCGCAGATCGAAAGCGATGCCCTGCGAGTTGCGCTCTGCCCAGTAGGACTGCAGGAAAGCAAACAAGCCACGGAAAACGGCAAAAATGACGATCGCAATCACGGCAGTCAGCAGGGCCGAGGGGGCGTTCAACTGGTCGGCTGTCAGGCGGGCGGTGAGTTGTTCCTGGGTCAAATCGGCCGGGTATTGGAGGGATTCGAGCAAGCGTGGCAGGGCCTGGGGGATGAAAGCGGCCGGGATCTGGTTTAGCACGTCCAGCAGGGTGGTCGCCAGGGTGCCCTGGGTGATGGAATCAATAATCCGACCAACCATTTTTGGCACGGCCAGTTGGGCCAGGGTAGCGACGATCAAAAATATATAAGGCATGGCCGCCTGGCGGCGGTAGCGGGTCAGGTAGCGCATGGCTCTGCCCAGGGAGCCACGCTGCCCGGTTTTGGGGCGCGAGGGGCGGTTTTCCAAAATTAGTTCTCCTTATCCAAATCTTCCAGCCGCAAAGCGGCGTCGGTTAACAAGGTGAGCGAGCTGCCAACGGCTTCGCGTTGCTCAGGGGTCAGACTGGCAGAAAGCTGCTCCATCCAGCGCCGGCGCACCTGCATGCCGTTCTCGACCAACTGGCGGCCGGCAGGCGTCAGGGATAAGCGCTTCACCCGGCGATCCTGAAGGTCCTCCACGCGCTCGAGCAGACCCTGGCGAACCAGGCGCTCGACCATCTGGCTGGCAGCGGCGTTGGTGACGCCCAGGTGAGCGCCGATCTCCGAGATCGGGCAAGCGCCGGTGTGATAGAGGCGAAACAAGGCGCTGACCTGGCTCATCGAGAGCCCCGATTCCCTGGCATATAGAGCCAGCTCGCCCATCGATTGGCGCATAAAAACGCCAATCCATTTGCCCAGGCTAGCGACCAACTGGTTTGCGGAGGAAGAAGTTGAGAGCATAGTATTTAACCTCGCTTAATGGTTAAGCGAGGTTAAATATATTCAAGTTGGTCTAAAATGTCAAGTCTTATTGTTTAAGGGATTGATTAAGAACCTACCCCGAGCGCGAGCGAGTCAAGCGAAACCGTCCCGGATGCCGAGAGCAAGCCCAGACGGCCCGGTAAAGTGCCTTGCATCGACCAGGGGCCAGTCCAGGTGACCGTCGCCTGGCGGAGCTGGCCGCGCAGATCTTCGGCGGACTCGGCAAAGACCAGCTTGTTGGTCGGGGTGCGCCCGCGCCAGCGGCCACGCACATTCTCTTCGAAGAGCACTTCGACAGCCTGGCCGAGGTAGCGCTGGTTGATTTCCCCGACAATGCGCTCTTGCTGCTCTTCGAGCAGGCGGAAGCGGCGCCATTTTTCTTCCTCGGAAACATCATCCGGCAGGCGGCGCTCAGCCACGGTGCCTGGGCGAACGGAATAACGCGCCAGGTGGGCGACATCCAGACGCAGGTCTTCCAGCAGGTCATAGGTGCGCTGGAACTGGGCCTCGCTCTCGCCAGGAAAGCCAACGATGATATCGGTGGCAATGGCCACGCCGGGGATGCGCTGGCGAATGCGCTCGACCAGGCGGCGGTAATCTTCCGCAGTGTAGCCGCGCTTCATATTCTCCAATACCTGGTCATCGCCAGCCTGGACCGGGACCTCGATATGCGGCATCACCTTAGGCAAGGCAGCCACAGCGTCCAGCAGTGCGTCGTCCATCCAGTTGGGGTGCGAGGTCAGGAAGCGTATACGCTCCAGGCCATCCACTTCGTTGACCAGGCGCAGCAGTCCAGCCAGGTTCGGACCATCGGGGATATCCTTACCGTAGCGATCAACGATTTGGCCAAGCAAGGTGATCTCTTTGACACCCTGGCTGACCAGAGCGCGTACTTCGGCCAGGACGTCGCCAACATGCCGGCTGCGCTCAATGCCGCGGCGGTAGGGGATAATGCAGAAGGTGCAGGCGTGTGAGCAACCGAGCACAACGGGGACATGCGAAGCGACCAACTTGCCGCGTTCATCGAGCGGCAGAAGCAGGTCGCCATCCAAGGCAGCGTTGCGGGCTTCGGTGACGTTGTGTTGAAATTTGCGGCTTTCGCCCTGGGTCAGGTAAGCCACCAGGGGGCCAGGATCGGAGGGCGGTGAAAAGACATCGACAAACGGGAAGCGCTGCTGCAGGCGCTCAAAGCCGCGCACGCCGACCAGGCAGCCCATCAGGTTAATAACCAGGCCGGGATGGCGCTGTTTGAGCGGTTTAAGCGAGGACAAGCGACCATAGGCCTTGTCTTCGGCGCTCTGGCGGACGACACAAGTATTCAGAACGATGACGCTGGCTTCTTCGGCATGGCGGGTGGGCTGGTAGCCCAGGTGTTCGAGCGCGGAGGCGACGCGCAGCGAATCAGCCACGTTCATCTGACAACCTTCAGTCCAAATGTGATATTTCATGTCCGGAATTATAACATGGCAGAAAAATAAATCCTTTTACCGGCGGCGTCCCGCAAAAATTATAAATTTTTAACCGGCTGGCTGGCTGAAAATAGAGCGACTGTTTAATGATAAAATTGTTTTTTATGCGCAAGACGACTTTGACAATTATCCTGTCCGGGCTTGCCGGGCTGGCGCTATTGGGCGGACTGGCCTGGGCAATCCCATCGATCCAGAGCCGGATCGCCTGGCGGGCGGAGACAGCACTGACTTACGTGCGAGCGGTGCTCAACCCGGCCGGGGCGCTGCCGACCAGCCTGCCACAGCCGCGAGTGGCAATCACCCGCCAGCCAACTGAGACGCCGGCTGCGCCGCTGGAGACGCCCGAGCAAACTCAGCAAGCGGCGCTCGCGCCGACCCGCGGGCCAACCCCCACCGCGACCCCTCTGCCCACCCCAATTCCGAGCGTAGTCTCCCTGGTCCCCCCGAAGTGGGAGAAACAGGACGCCAATAACTGCGGGCCAGCCAGCCTGGCGCTCTACCTGCGCCATTATGGCTGGGAGGGCGACCAGTTCACCATTTCCCAGGAGATCAAGCCCTTCCGGGAAGACCGGAATGTAAACGTCGAAGAGCTGGCTTATTATGCCCGCAATAACGCCGGCTGGCTGAAATTCGAATACCGGGTGGGCGGCAATCTGGAGCTGCTCAAGAGGGTACTGGCGGCTGGGATCCCGATTATGATCGAATCCGGAACGCAGCTCGACCAATCTTACTGGCCGAACGACGACCAATGGGCAGCGCATTACCTGCTGCTGACCGGTTATGATGACAGCCTGCAGATCTTTACCGGGCAGGACACCTATTTCGGTGCGGATAAAAAATTCCCCTATCCGAAGCTGGACGAGGCTTGGCAGGCTTTCAACCGGGTGTATATCTTGCTCTACCCCCCAGAAAAAGAGGCGGTAATCCAATCGATCCTGGGCCCGCAGTGGGATGTGGAATACAACCGGCAGTATGCCCTGCAGGTCGCCCAGGAAGAAACCCTGACCGAACCGGGCGACGCGTTTGCCTGGTTTAACCTGGGCACCAACCTGGCCTATTTCGAGCGCTATATCGAAGCGACCGAGGCTTATGACCGGGCGCGCAACCTGGGGCTGCCCCAGCGGATGCTGCGCTACCAATTTGGCCCGTTCATGGCCTATTTTCACAGCGGGCAGTTGGACGACCTGGATGCCCTGCTGCAGTATTCACTGAAAATCACCCGTAATTCTGAAGAGGCACTGCTCTGGCGAGGCTGGATGGAATATCGCCAGGGTGATAAAAACGCGGCGATCGAGGATTTTCGCCGGGCGTTGGAAGCTAATCCGAACTATGAGGATGCCAAGTACGCTCTGAGTTTCACCGGAGCGGCCCCTTAATAGTGGAGAAAGCTTTCATGCTATACTTGAGGCGGAGCCAGGGCGTGATCGTTTGCGTGCCCCTGGCTGGCCTGTCGCAACAACCTTGCAGGAGAAAACTATGAAACTCGAAAAACCAATTCGATCCCTTATTAGGGGAAATGCCCGCTGGCGCAAGCTCGGGCCGGCGCTGCTGGCGCTGTTCATGATCTTCAGCCTGGCAGCGGCTGCGATCCAACCAGCCGCTGCGCAAGACGGGGAGCAGCCGGCGACGCCGAACGCCTTCTGGAATATCCAGACGGTTGACGAACCGCCATTTTTCAGCGAGATGACCGACCGCAGCGCCCGCATCGACGGCGGCGGCAACCCACACATTGCCTTTGGGGGCAAACACCTGTATTACGCTCGCTGGGACCCGAACAACAAAAAATGGCACCTGGTGACAGTGGACGGCAGCCCGAAAGTCGGCCGTTTCGCCTCGCTGGCGCTGGACAGCTTTGGCAACCCGCGCATCGCCTATTACGACGAGATGAATGGCAGCCTGAAATTTGCCTACAGCCAGGACCGCGGCTACACCTGGAGTTTCCCCTTTACAGTGGCCTGGCTTGGCCCACAGCCGGCCAGTGCGGTCGATCCGGAAAATCCGACCATCGAGCAGGCGCTGGGCGCGCTGCTGCAGTCACGCGCTGAGCAGCCGGCCAAGCCGTCTTTAGATGGAGAAGCCAGCCCTGATGCAGCCCTGGAGACCGGTGTGGGCGGCTACACCTCCGTGGCCACCGACGGCTTGAACCGGGTGCATGTCAGCTACTACGACTGGAACAAGCGGGCCCTGATGTACACTCGCTGGGACGGCGTCAGTTGGACGACGCCGCTGATGGTGGACGGCAACCCGCCAGATAACGGCTACGATGTCGGCAAGTATTCTTCGATCGCGATCGACAAGAGCAACCTGGCCCACATCAGTTACATGGATGAAAAATACGATGGCCTGAAATACGCCTACGATACTGGCAGCGGCTGGGAAGTGGAGGATATCGACACCCAACAGGCGCCCAATTTCCGCTATGGCGGCTTCACCTCGTTGGTGCTGGACAGCCTCGGCAATCCGTATATCAGCTACCAGGACTGGCAAAACTACAACCTGATGATCGCCTCACCGGCGATTGGCGGGACCTGCACCGCACCAGGCTGCCGGGCCTGCGGGCCTGCGGATACCTGGCAGTGCCGGATCGTGGATAATGTGGACGCCACCGGCCTGTACACATCGCTTGGCTTGAACAGTGGCGGCGACCTGATGATTAGCTACTATGACGTCACCAACGGCGATTTACACTATGCCGAGTCGGCCAATGGGCGGACCTGGAGCACGGACGTGATCTTCGCCAGCGGCGACGCCGGACTGTACACATCCCTGGCGGTGGATGGCAATGGCTACCCAGGGATCTCGTACTACACCGCCAGCAATGGCCTGCTGGCCTTCATTCGCTGGACGGGCAGCCAGTGGTCGAACTCGGGGATTGTCTACGCCGGCGACCTTGGAGCCTATTCTTCGCTGGCGATTTCCAAATTCAATGTGCCGTATGTGAGCTTTTTCAATGACATCGGCGACCAGCTTAAGATGCCCTTCAGCCTGGGACAGGGCTGGATCAACCAGATCGTCAAATTCGGCGGTGGGAGCTACAGCTCAACCCAAATGACCCAGTCTGGCGATCCACGGGTTGCCTTCTACGACTTTGCCAACTATGACCTGGTGTACGGTTACCTGGTCGGTGGGGTGTGGAATTTCCAGACGGTGGACTCGGCCGGCGACGTCGGGATGTACCCATCGCTGCAACTGGATAGCAGCGACCGGCCGTATATCAGCTACTTTGACGAGAGCAACAAGGCGTTGAAGTTCGCCTACTGGAACGGGACAAGCTGGACGGTGCAATTCGTCGAGAACGCGGCTGCGGAGGTTGGGATGTATAACGACCTGACCCTGAGCAAAAGCGCCTTCAACTGCTACGCCACGCTGCCGGCTGGGGTTTGCCCGATCATCAGCTACTACGACAACAGCAACAAGGACCTCAAGGTGGCCTTCCTGTCGATTATCTCAGCCTGGGCGACCCAGGTGGTAGACAGCGCCGGGGATGTCGGGCAGTACACCTCGATCGACCTGGATTACTCCGGCGACCTGCACGTCAGCTACTACGACTTGACCAACGGCTGGCTTAAGCATGCCCGGGCGTTCAAGGGCGGCTCGGAATGGGGCTGGGCGACGGTGGAAGTGGTTGACTCGGCCGGCAACGTCGGAAAATATAGCTCATTGCGGGTGGACCCGTTCAACCAGACGATGATCAGCTACTACGATGCCAGCCAGGGCGACCTAAAATTCGCCCTGCAGTCGGGCGGCTTCTGGACGAAGGAAACCGTGGACAGCACCGGCGATACCGGCGTGCAGACCTCGCTGGCGCTCTACCCGAACGGCCAGCCGGCGATCAGCTACTTTGATGCCACCAACGGAGCAATCAAATTTGCCACAACCTACCTGGGGCAGTATGGGAGACCCTACTACCTGCCGGTGATTGGAAAGAACCACTAATTTTACAGGGAGAAACAAGATGAGTGACTCAACCCCCGCCAACCTGAGCATCCAGGACGGCATTGTCGTTACGCTGGACTATGTCCTGCGGGTCGACGGCGAAATTGTTGACCAATCGAGCGATAACGGCGCGATTGAATTTCTGCAGGGCTACGGCCAGATCATCCCCGGACTGGAGCGCTCGATCTACGGGATGGTGGTCGGGGAGAGCAAGCAGGTGACGGTATCCGCAGCCGATGGTTACGGCGAAATCGATGAAGAAGATTACGCCGAAGTGCCGCGCAGCGAATTTCCGGATGAAATTCCGCTCGAAGCCGGCGTAGAGCTGCAGATGCGCGACCAGGATGGCGATATATTTGACGCCACGATCGCCGAGGTGCGTGAAGAGACCGTGCTTTTGAATTTCAACCACCCGCTGGCTGGCAAGGTGCTGGAGTTTTCGGTGACGGTTCTAAAGTTGCGCGAGGCCTCGCAAGAAGAGCTCGATCACGGGCATTCCCACTCGGGACACGAGCACGACGACGAAGACGAGGACTAAGCGAGCAACAGGCTCGATTAAAGCGTAATCCAACCTGACTGGACGCCCAACCGCACCGCTTCGGTGCGGTTGGTTGCGTCCAGCTTGGTATATATCGAAGAGACGTGAAACTTGACGGTGTGCTCGCTGATGCCGAGGCGGAGGGCGATCTGCTTGTTGGGCAGGCCCTGAGCCAGGTGCTGGAGGACTTCGATCTCGCGCTGGCTGAGCGGCTCGGAAGGTGAGGCAACCGAGGGATCGGGGGCAGGTAGCAGGGCAGCGCGCTGAGCAAAAATGGGGGAGAGCACCAGCAGGCCCTCGAGCAAGGCGCTGACGGCAGCATTCAACTCTGCCGCAGTTGACTCAAGGGGCAGTAAACCCCAGGCACGCAGGCCGAGGCCGGATAGGCCGGCGGCCGACTGCGGGTCATCGGTGAGGAGCAAGAGCGCCAGGCGGCCTTCCGGGGAAAGCAGAGCAGCCAGGCCGGCGGAGGAGAACTGTAAGCTGGCCAGGATTACCAGATCGAGCTCAGGCAGCCAGTCGGCGCACTCCTGCAGGGTAGCCGCCTCGGAAATGCGGAGTTGAGCGAGCTGAGTCTCGGAGCGATCGCTCAGCATCACCCGCAGCCCGCTACGGACGGCCTGAATTGGCGAAACCACTGCCAGGTGCATGAACTACCAGCCTCCTGCCCGAAAATCAACTCCTTTCACCAATTATAACTGTCCGGCTGACCAACTGGCCGGCGCGCAGCAATTCTACAGGTGCCGGTTGACCGACCAGGCCACCAACCAGGCGCCCGGCCAGCTCATCGGGGTCACGGACCGGCTGTCCGCCCAACCCAACAAGGATATCGCCGATTAATAAGCCAGCTTGCTCAGCCGGGCTGCCTTCTTCGACGCCGACCAGGAGCAGGCCATTGGCCTGCTCGCGGCCAAGGGCCAGGCGCTGGGACGGCGGGAGGGCGACCGGCTGGCTGCGGATGCCGAGGTAGCCATGCTTGACCCGTCCATGCAGGGCTAGGGTTTCAGCAATCGACCAGGCGATAGCAGCCGGGATGGTGAGCGAGCCGCCATGCCAGAGACCGGAGGTGTTCATACCGAGGAAACGGCCGGAGACATCGATCAGCGGCCCACCAGAGAAACCAGGGTAAGGGACGGCATCTGTGCGGAGATAACGCTCGAGCAGGCTGCCACGCCCGGTGCGAAGCGGGCCGCCAACTGCACTGACCACGCCCAGGCTGGCCTGGATGCCTTCTGAGACGGGACGACCAAGGGCAAGGACCATCTGGCCGACACGAGCTTCAGCAAGGGCGCGATCGGCGGCTGCAAGGCCCAGACCCGGCGAGCGCAACACGGCCAGGTCGCTGCCAGGGTCACGCCCGGCGAGCGTAGCCGGGCGCTCATTCCCATCCGGCAGGCGCAAGCGGATGTCGTCTTCCCGCTCGATGACAT
>JAYRWF010000058.1:0-4235 GCA_041918195.1 Anaerolineales bacterium | reverse complement strand
ATTACTCCCCACAGTCCATCTGAACAGATCAACAAGTGTCCATTGGCTGGGATCGGCTCGTTAATAATATCTGGTTCTAGCGGTTCCCATTGTCCCAATGCCATTGAGAGGATATTCCGTTGAGGGTGCACGGCTGCTTCCTCATCTGTAAGCTGGCCCAGGTCAACCATCTGGCGGACGAAGGAATGATCACGAGTTAGGGCTTTTAACTCGCCTTCGGCTGAGATCCAATAGGCCCGGCTGTCCCCTACATGGGCAATTAACATCCGGCTTTGGTAAATCAGGACTGCGGTCAGAGTGGTTCCGCCGCCGGGGACCTGCTTCTTGATATTCTGGTTGGCGTCTTGTACAGCCTGGCGTAGGGCGATTTCAAGATCTTCCACGCGCAGGGCGGTTTCGGAGACGAAGCCGCCGGCAAATCCTTTCTCAAATAATTCGCGCGACAGAGTACGAACTGCTAAACCGCTGGCAAGTTCGCCATTGGCATGTCCTCCCATACCGTCCGCCACAACAAACAGCCCATTGAAGCCCATCTGGTCTTGATAGGCCAGGTTGCCGCCAAAGGTGAACAGTGCGTCTTCGTTATGATCACGCTGCCGCCCGACGGATTGAGCGGCAGTGAACATCCAGCCAGAGACGATCTTTGGGCCAGATCGTTCCGTCTGGTTAAGTGGCAGTGTCGGCGAATCTGTCGCACCGGGAGTGAAATCTCCAGGTTCTTGTTTTGGGCGGCCTAGAAGTTTTTGAAATAGGGTCATGGCAGGTCAGTTTTCACGATATTAATGATCGGATTATATCATCCCAAGGCGAAATGATCATCTGGTTCGCTCGCTCTGCCCAGGGAGGTTAACTGGGTTTTTGGGAAGGATACCTGCCTGAGCTCTGGCGAGCTCGTTGGCGGTTGCTGCAGCCAGGGTGGCAAAATTTTGGTTGCTATAATCAATACCCTCCTGGAGAGGGAAAGGTTGGATTTCCTGGTGCGCAGTGATCCAACCCCCGGATTCAGACACCAGAAGCCATGGTCCAGCAATGTCCCAAAGCTTTGTCCTGGCTTCAAAACTGACGACCGCCGCGCCGCGTGCGGTCAGGCAGAAGCTATAGGCCGCCGAACCAAGGATGCGCGCTTTGTAAGGAATGCTGACCTGGTAATTTCGAAAGGTGCGTGAACAACAAGCAAAAAACGGCAGGCGCGGCCGATGGTTCTCTGGGTTTATCTGGATTGTCTGGCCATTCAGTCGAGCGCCAGCCCCTTTTTCAGCGCTGTAAAGCTCATTCAATAATGGGAAGTTAAGTGCGCAGGTCTCAGGCCAGCCATGAACTAAGCGGGTAATCAACGTGCCCCAAACAGGCAATCCCTGGCTGAAATTTGTCGTTCCGTCCAACGGATCTACCACCCAAACTGCCCGCCGGGTGCTTTCTGAGACAATAGGCTTGTGTCCTTGTAGATTTTCCTCACTCAGTAGCAGGTCGTCTGGATACGATTGTTGGATAGCCTGGGTAATAAACCGGTCGGCGGCCAGATCCGCCTCAGTGAGCAGGGTGCGATCCGCTTTCCATGAAATCGACAAATCGGATTGGCGAAAATATTCACTTAACAACCGCCCGACCTCTACCGCCAGGCGTGTGGCAAATTCTGCCGGCGATTCCATCCTTTTGTTCAGGCTGGGCTGGTTTCGGCCAGCGTCAGGTAGTCCTGCGACACGGTTTCTTTTCCTGAAGCACCCAGGAAATTTATCAGGTCGATAGCGATCTCGGCTTTGTGTTCTGCGTCTCTTCGGCTCCAGGTGCGGCTCTTAATTTCCAGGAAGTAACCTAAAGACGGTTTCTTGACCTGGTCGAGGTTAATATAGAATTCTGTACCTTTGAAAAGAACCCGCCAGCGCAAACGATCTTTCTCCACCTCAACCTCCCGGGTAGGTTTGAAGTATTCACGGTAGAAGCGCAGGCTATGAGAAGCGGGGGCAATGTATCGACTGCGTGAAAGCAGCACGTCGCTGGGAAATTGGCGCTCGCGTGCCGGGCCGATCAGGGTCAGTCGGTAGCGAACCCCTGCGACCTCTCCGTTTTCTCGGATGGTTTCATCCTCACGATAACGCAAGGTACCTTGCTGGGGGTCTGAGAACAGGAAATAGGTGTCGAACTCGTGATAGTGTCGGCTGCGCAGAATCTCAATTGCCGGGCTATTCAGAGCTTCGGTTACAAAATCCGGATCGGTAATGCGCACTTTGGTCTGCACTTCAAAGCTTTCTTCTTCTAGAGCTCCTCCGATCGCAATCAGCTTAGAAAGGATCGATTTTTCGCGCTGGGTTAGGAAAGCGTCAATCCGCCGGGCGTATTCCTGCGCCTGCTGGTGGAGTGGCGCTACCTCAAGCGTTGTTAGTTCGCGCTGGCGCATCAGCCATTTCCCGTTGACCATCACGTCGGTAACGTCGGTCGATTTTCCTGCATAGACTAGCTGGGCGTAAATCCCTTGCGGTTCACGGCGGAAGCGCGGTGCGTTATGGAAAGGCGACAGCTCAACCAGGATCATATCTGCCCGTTTGCCAGGCTCCAGCGTGCCAGTCAGATGTCCCAGGTGGAGTGCCCGAGCTCCCAGGCGAGTAGCCATAGCCAGGGCTGTATGTGCTGGCAGGGCAGTAGGATCGTTTGTTACGCTCTTGGCCAAAAAGGCAGCCAAGCGTGTCTCCTCAAACATGTCCAGGTCATTATTGGAAGCCGGTCCATCTGTTCCAATCCCAACATTCAGGCCCATCTCAATCATTCGGTGGACTGGGGCAAAGCCGGAGGCTAACTTAAGATTCGATGACGGATTGTGCGCCACGCCAGCCCTGTTGTGGAGCAGGGTGAGCATTTCACCGTCGTCAATATGGACGCAATGTGCGGCCAGGACCTTGGCGTCAAACAAGTTTTGTTTTTTGACGTAGGGTATGATTGGCATGCCGTACTCAGCGCGGGAATTTTCGACCTCGAGAGCGGTTTCGGCCAGGTGGGTATGTAAAGGTACATCATACTCCGCAGCCAGGGCGGCTGTGGCACGCAGAATTTCATCTGTACAGGTATATGGGGCGTGCGGGGCAACGGATGGCTCGATGAGCGGGTGACCTTTCCAGCGGGCAATGTACTCACGCGCCGCAGCCAGTGATTCTTCGTAGGATTGCGCATCAGGCGCTGGGAATTTGAGTACCGTTTGCGAGCATACCGCTCGCAGGCCAACCTCTGCGGTTGCCTGGGCAACGTGTTCTTCAAAAAAGTACATATCAGCGAAGCAGGTTACTCCGCTGCGGATCAACTCTACACAGGCAATTTGGGTACCCAGGCGGACGAATTCTGGCGAAACGTATTCGCGCTCGACCGGCCACATATATCCTTGCAACCAGACATCCAGGCGCAGATCGTCCGCCAGGCCGCGCATTAGGGTCATCGGGACGTGGGTATGAGCGTTTACCATGCCGGGCATGAGAACCTTACCCTCGCAGTCGATAACTTGCGGTGCACTATAGCTGGTTATGATCTCAGCTTGCAAACCTACCGCCAGTATTTGGTCTCCCTTGATGGCCAGTGCACCTGGCTCATACTGGGTGTACTTATCATCCATGGTCAAGATGATGGCATTGGTAAGCAAGATGTCAGCCGGTATTTTTTCCAAATTGCTCATTCGTTTTCCTTTCGTAGTTTTCGGATCAGGTCCAGGCTGTGGTGCGCCGCCCAACGCGGGGCATAGTCAGGCGGACCGCCATAGGGCCGCTCATACTGTTTTTGCTGTTCAGGGGTGATCAAGACCAGGAAGACCTTCTGTTGTTCTGGGCCAGGATGGATTGACAGGCCAAAACCAACCTGCGCCTGGCGGGTTTGCCGGAATTCATCAGTTCGGGAGAGCAAGTTCTCCGGACTGAGCTGCTCAGCTATGACCTCACCACCTCGGAAGAGTGGATTGGCAAGCCCAGACAGGCGGCGGGAAAGCTCACCAGATGAGCCGGATTCGACAACTGCCAATGACCAGCCCTGGTTGTCCAGAGCAGCAATTGCTACTGCCTCCAGGCTTTCCATATCCGCGCCATAGATCCAATTACCCAATCGCTGGCGAAGCTGGTGTTCAATTTCTGCGATCAACCGGTCAGCTTCGTCATCAGTCTCGGCTTTAGCAACTACGCGCACGTCTACCTGTCCAGAATGGGCTGCCAGTCCGACCGTGGGGTTGGTCAGTGCCTCCAGGTCGCCAATCAATGAATCAATTT
>JAYRWF010000057.1:0-2034 GCA_041918195.1 Anaerolineales bacterium | reverse complement strand
TGACTTTGTGAGTCCGCCTGAGGAGTTGGGCAGCCAGCGACAACAACTCAATGGTTTCCACCGACGAGTTCAGGGAATAATCGGCGCAGCGGACGACATCCGCCACCCGGCTGGGCGCTGGAGTGCGCAGCAACAGAACTGGTAAATCGAGACCAGTATTGGCAATTGATTGCAAATTGAGGATGCGTGAATCGGCGATCATATCTGCGCCAGCTCGCTCCAACGCGTGCAGGATCGCCGGGTGAGCGCTCATTACTTTGGTCACGCAAGCCACTTGCGCACCATGCGCCCGGCACAATTCAATCACCGCCCGGGCATTGGTCTCGATCCGGTCGGCGTAGATTTCCAGGCGGGGGGTACGAATGAACATGCCTATCTCCTAAATTTATAGAAATTCTTCATCCATCAGGCCAGTTTCTCTCTGGACCCAGGACCGGAAGGTTGCCTTGACTTCTTCCGGATAAGCCTGGGCCAGGGTACCCAGGGCGGAAAAGCGATAATCGCGATCGATCAGGATGCGCACGTCATGCGGCGGCAGTAGGTATTTTCCCGGCCCTTTACAGATTGAGCTTAGGATTGCCTCTCCTCCAGGAATCCGTGTCAATGCGCCTCCAGTCCCAACCAACCACTTCACGGCGCTCAGATCCTTACCTTTTACAGTTTGCTTCTTGCCGGTAGGGGTGTATAAGTCCGTCACCACACCTGCATGGCGGCGGATCCCAGTTTCGACCGCCCTGGCACACAACCAAGAGGTCAAGGCGGTTTCCTGTTCAGTTTTCGGCAGGGCGGCCAGGTGGGTCAGGCGAGCTTCCCAGGCCGGCTCGTTTGCAAGCTCGACGATATTGCGAGCGTTTACATAGACGCCCAGGTCGCCTTCTACGGTGCGCTTGGCGCGTGGTTCTGGTTCGGTCATCTTCATAGCCCATTCCAGGCTGCCTTCCGTTACACTATGGACATCGGTGGTCGCGCCGCCAACATCAAAAACCAGGCAATCCCCTAGCGCCTCGGCAAAGAGCTCGGTGCCGCGCAACACGGCGCCAGGGGTCGGCAGGATACCCCAATGTGTCAGGTCACCCAGGCGGGCCATCCCGGGGGCATGCACAATGTGGCGGTTGAAAGCCTCGTGGATCAGGCGGCGGACTGGCTCGATCTCCAGCACATCGACATCTGGAAAGACATTCTCTGCCAGCAGCAACTCTACTCCAACCGCCTCGAAAATCCGCCGAACTGGCCCGCGGATAGCGCTGTTCCCGGCATAAATGACGGGCACCCCCAAATTAAGCGAGGCCAGGCGCTCGGCATTCCCGAGAATGATCTCCTGTTCCCCGTAATCTACCCCGCCTGCTAGCAAGACCAGGTTTGGATGGATCTCTGCGATTTGCTCCAGGTCATAACTGCTCAAGCGTCCGGCAGTGACCAGCTTCACCACCCCTCCAGCGCCCAGGGCGGCTTCACGCGCCGCACGCGCAGTCATGCTATGGGTCAGCCCGTGGACGGTCATCCGTAACCCGCCCGCAGCCGAGCTGTTCACAAACACCTCCGGTTGAGCCAATTTCAATCCAGAGCTGGCTTGCAAGGCGGCAATGGCCTGGTCCACGCCCAGGCCGACATCACCTATCGAAACGCTAGTCGGCGCAAAACCCTGAGCCAGGTGCTCGAAGCGGCCGGCGTCCAAGAGCCGAAACGCATTGGCCTTGGTTATGGTCGAGCCTACTTCGATAGTCAGGATTTCTATATTGGACATCGGCTTGCCTGGCTTAAATCACTCCCCGCGCTCTCAGGGTTTTCACCATCGCATCCACCACGTGGATGCCTTTCGTCCCACGACCAAAGGTAGCATCCAGGCCGGTTTCCTGGGCCATCTGCCGGTTCACCTGGGTGCCGCCAGCGATCAGGATGATTTTCTTGCGAATACCCTTCTCTTCGCACAACTCGGCTAATTTCTTCATCTGTTGGCGGTGGATGTCGTTATGGCTGATGATGGTTGAGATTAAGATCGCATGGGCCCCAGTTTCGATGGCCGCATCGACCAGT
>JAYRWF010000056.1:0-5105 GCA_041918195.1 Anaerolineales bacterium | reverse complement strand
CGCTCACCCGCCGGGTAATACGCTTGCAGGATGGCGAAATCGTCACCCTGTGGCACGACCGGGTCGAGCTGCGCCGGGTTGAAGATGGCGGATTAATTGAACGCACCCCAGAGACGATTGAAGAAAGCATGGAAGCAGCCCAAAAAGGCGGCTATGCGCATTTCATGCTTAAGGAAATTCACGAACAACCCCAGGTAGCCCGCGAGTTGTTACATTATTTCGATCGCGCTGGCGAAGTGCCTCAATTTGTCGAGCGCATGTCCAAAGCTCGCCACCTGTACCTGGTTGGCTGCGGCACCAGCTACCATGCCTGCCTGACCGGCTCGGTATACCTGGCCCGCCTGGCGCACCGCCCGGCGATACCAGTCCTGGCCCCACAATTCATTGCCCAATACGGCCCAGCGCTCTCTCCCCAGGATGTCTGCATCTTCGTCAGCCAGAGCGGTGAAACCAAGGATGTACTCAATGCTATCAACTACACGCAAAAAGCGCCAGAGCTAAAAGGAATCGGCATCCTCAGTTTGGTCAATGTCATCGGTTCAAGCATGATGCGGGTCAGCGAAATCAGCCTGCCCCTGGTATGCGGTTACGAAATCAGTGTCCCGGCTACCAAGACATTCACCAACCAGGTGATCGCTTTCCTGTACCTGGCGCTCAAGTTAGCCGGCCGCCCGACCGCTCTACTGGATAATGTACCAAACCTGATCGAACAAACCATCACCGAGAGCGCCAGCCAGCTCGATTTATTCCATACCAGCCTGGCGGGCTGGGATGACATGTATTGCTTGGGCTATGGCCTGACCTACCCGATCGCCCTGGAAGGCGCGCTGAAGCTCAAAGAAATAACCTATGCGCATTGCGAAGGAATGCTCTCAACTGAGTTCAAGCATGGCCCACTTTCTGCTGTCCACGATGGCTACCCGGTGATCTTCCTGGCTGGGCCTGAAGACGTTGCTCTTCTGGTCAGTGGGATTAACGAGGTCACCTGTCGCGGTGGGCTGGCGATCGCCATCGGTCCAGAAGACCCCCGCCTGCGCGCTAATGCCCAGCATCTCGTCGTCCTGCCCGATACCAGCCCTGAATTGAGCGCTCTGCTGGCTGTCATCCCGCTCCAACTACTCTCCTACCAGCTCAGCTTGCAGCGCGGCTTCAATCCAGATTTCCCCCGCAACCTGAGTAAAACTCTGACTGTGGATTAAAGTGCAGAATCCCCACCTGGAAGGCAGCTCATTTTTTTGGCCAGCCGGGACGACCGGCGTGCTGCTAATCCACGGCTTCACCGCCACCACCGCCGAAGTCCGCCCCTTGGGCCGCCGCCTACTTGCCGCCGGCTACACCGTCAGCGGACCGCTCTTACCAGGGCATGTAACCACGCCTGAGGATGCCAACCGCTATTCCTGGCGCGATTACACCGCTTCGGTGGCTGAAGCCTACCAGGAGATCAGAAAATCCTGCTCAACGGTTTTTATCGGCGGGGAATCGATGGGCGGTTTGCTGTCGCTCTACCAGGCTTTCGAGTCGCCCGAGGTCGCCGGGTTACTGCTCTACGCCCCAGCGATCCAACTGGCAACCGCCCGGGCTGCCCGCCTGGGTCCCTTGTTCAGCCCATTTCTGGCGACGGTTGAGAAACCGCACGGGCCAATCACTGCCGCCGATCCACTCTGGCAGGGCTACACCGTGTACCCCCTGAAAGCCTTTCGCCAGTTACTCAGCTTGCAGAAAACCGTGCGCCGCCGGCTGGCCGAAGTCCACCAGCCGCTCCTGCTCGTTCAGGGCTGCCTGGACCGGTCTGTACACCCAGATGGGCCAGGGTTCATTCTGCAGAAAGTCAGCTACAAAATCATGGAATTGCACTGGATCGATCAGTCCGGGCATTGCGTGGTCCTTGACTGCCAGCGCCAGGAGGTAGAAGCCTTAACGCTCGACTTCCTCCACCGTTTGAAGGTCGCTTAACATAAAAACGGGCCTGGCCCGTTTTTATGTTAAGCTTCATTTCAAGTTTGGCTCGATGCGGCTTTGGAAGAAGTCCCGAGCGATTTGGCGCACTTCCGGAGCGCCAGGCGCAGCCAGCACCTCAGCCGCCAGGCTGCGCGCCTGTTCCGTTTTCAGCACGCGCACAATCGCCTTGGCACGCGGCGCCGCACCGGGGTTCATACTCAGCTCGTCCACGCCCAGCCCAACCAGCACCGGCACCGCCAGCGGGTCACCGGCCAGCTCGCCACACACCCCGGTGAACTTACCGTACTGGTGCGCTGCTTGGGCGACTTCGCCAATCAGGCGCAGCACCGCCGGGTGCAGGGCATCGGCCAGGCCAGAGAGCAACGGGTTGCCGCGCTCGGCCGCCAGGGTATATTGAGTCAGGTCGTTCGTGCCAATACTGAAAAAATCTACCTGTGGCGCGATCGTCCGGCTTAGCAAGGCGGCCGATGGGATCTCGACCATGATCCCCATCTCGACCGGCCAGCGATGCGGGAGGCCCGCCGCCATTAGTCCAGCATGGGCTTGCTCGAGCGCCTGGCGCGCCTGAAGCACTTCGTCCAGGTTGGCCACCATCGGGAACATCACCCGAAAACGATAATTCGCCCCGGCCCGCAAGATGGCGCGCAGCTGGGGTTGGAATAATTCCGGTTTGCGCAGCGAGAGGCGCAAGGCGCGTACACCCAGGAATGGGTTCGCCTCCGGGGCGAGTTGGACAAAAGGCAGTTCTTTATCGCCGCCCACATCCAGGGTGCGCACGATCATCGGCCAATCCTGCTGGCCAGCCTGGGTCATCGCCAGGCCAATCTGGCACAGCTCCTCATATTGTTCGTCTTCGCTGGGGGGTGTCGTGCGGGTCAGGAAAAGAAATTCCGTCCGCAGCAAGCCAATTCCTTCAGCGCCGTTCTCGGCCGCTTTTTGGGCATCCTGGACGCTGCCAACATTGGCCACGACTTCGACCCGCTGTCCATCGGCGGTCGCTGCCAGCTCCTGGCTGGTGCGCAACAAGCGCTCGCGCTCCTCCAACCAGGCAGCGCGGCGCGCCGATAGCTCGCTTTGCTGCCCAGCATCCGGTGCGATCCACAACTGGCCGTTGAAGCCATCCAACCCGACCAGCGTGCCCGGCTCGAGGCTTTCCAAAGCTGCGCTGACCCCCGATATCGCCGGGATGCTCAGGGCGCGCGCCAGGATAGCACTGTGCGAGGTGGGTCCGCCACCAACGGTCATCAAGCCCAGAACCAGGTCCATGTCGAGCGAAGAGGTCTCAGTGGGCGTCAATTCTTCCGCAAACAGGATCACCGGGCCGGGCAACTCGATCTTCAGGCCCTCAGTTTTACCGGCCAGGGCAAACAACACCTGGTTTCCGACATCGATCACATCGATGGCGCGCTGCTTCAGATAGGGATCATCCAGGCTGCGGTAGGACTCAGCAACCCCTTTCACCGCCTGGTCCCAGGCCGCTGCGCCGTTCAGGTAGCTGCCATAGATGCTTGCTTTGGCTGTTTCAAGCAAATCTGGATCTTGCAAGATTAGCTCGTGGGCCTCGAAGATCGCCGTGGAATAGGCATCGCGCTCGCCCAGGTTTTTTTCCAAGGCGCTTCGCCGCTGGTTGATCGCCTGTCGGGTGCTGGCAATCGCTTTCTGCAATCCGGCCCAGGCCAGTGCGGGTTCATTGATCCGCTCATCCGAAATCGGAGGCGTCGGTGGTTGGTAGCGATAGAAGGGTCCCAGGGCAATGCCTTCCGACACTGGCACAACCAGCACTGCACCCGCCTCCCTCCCAGGCAAGCCAACACCGGTCTCGGGTTTCATAGCGCTAACGCCGCCAAGCGGTTCAGGCGCAGTTTCCAATTCGCCAAAGCCCTCTTCCACCATCCGGCCCAGCGTTTCCAGCGCCAGGCCGGCCGCTGGGCCCAGGGCGGTGATCTGAATTTGGTGACCTTTGACCGCTCCGAGGGTCGCCAGGCCGTTGAGACTCTTTGCACTCACCGGACCTTTGCCGTTGGTCAGGTTGCGCACCTGGATGTCGGCATCAAAAGAAGCTGCGGCTTTGACAAACTGCGCCGCTGGGCGAGCATGTAAACCGTGCAAATTGCGAACAATCAATTCGACCGAAAGTCGGCTTTCTGCGAGGCTGGCCAGCCCAGGAGCTGGAATAACCACTTCCAGCTCCGAGCCGGCAGCGCTTGCCTGGGGCTCAATTTGTTCCAGCTTTGGCCCCAGGGCCGCACGCGCCTCCCGGCAAACTGTGTCCAGGTCAAAACCCAGGCCGGCCTGCACAGCGGCAGCCACTGCACCTTCGACCAGGGGCGCTGGGCACAGGCGCACGCTCTGGCGAACTTCATCGGGTAAAAAATCCAGGGCAGTTTCTGCGCTAAGCACCGCACTGCCCAGGTCCATTAAAACCACCACGCCGTCAGGGGAATGGACTTCCAGGATCGCCTCCATGAGCTCGACTGCGTCCGTGCCTAGCTCCTGGCGATCATCGCCAACCCCCGCGGAGATTGCAATCGGAACCTGGGTCTGGCTCACCTGGCTGACCAATTCAACCAGAGCCGTCGCCAGGGCGCGACTATGTGAGACAATTACTATCCCGACCATTGGTTTATCCTCCCGCTGGCGGCTGGCTTAATCAACCAACCAGCAACAGGTCATGCACCGCGGCCGACGATGACCGTGATCAACCAAATGCCGTAGATAATGAAGCCTGCACCGCCGATTAAAAAGGCCCAATTTACAACCGAGAGGGCCTTGGGTGAAGGATGCATATCCAGGATGATGCTGCGCAGCCCAAGCAAGGCATGGCTGACCACCACGGTGACAAACAACCCTTCCATGATCGGGATCAACAGATTCTTGGCGTAATAAGCCACCACTTCTTCATAGGTCAGCAAGCCTGCCATCGAACCTAACAGGTGATTGACCCAGAAATGGATCGCCAGGATGACAATGACCAGCGCCCCGGTCAATATTTTAAGTAACCACAGCCCGGAGCCTTCTCCGGATTTTGGGACAGATTTTGTTTCGATCATGATCTCGCCTCGTTTCTGCTACCCGCCGTACATATTGACCGCAAAGAACAGGCCGCCCACCACCGTCGCCGCCAGGATCACCCAGAAGAGGACTTT
>JAYRWF010000055.1:0-1770 GCA_041918195.1 Anaerolineales bacterium | reverse complement strand
GTGTATTCCACCAGGCGGCTGGCAACAATGCCTAAGATGCCGGCCGGCCATTCCGGATGAGCAAGCACCACAGCCGGCCCAGCTGCCAGGTCAGGATTGCGCTCAAGCTGGGAAAGCGCGCCCTGGAAGACCTGGCTGGTAAGCAGTTTTCGCGCTTCGTTCATCCCCTCAATCTGCGCTGCCAACAGGCGCGCTTTCCCCAAGTCAGTGGTTGTCAGCAGTTCCACCGCAGGGTTGGCGTCGCCGAGGCGGCCCAGGGCATTTAGACGAGGTGCAAGCTCAAAGCCGATATGCTCTTCATTCAATAACCCCGGCTCTAACTCGGCCAACTCTAAGATGGCTAGCAGGCCTGAGCGGCGGGTCTGGCGTAGGGCAGCCAGGCCACGCTGGAGCAAATAGCGGGTATCGAGCTGCTGTGGAGCGACATCGGCAACTATTCCGAGGGCTACCAGGTCCAAAAATTGGTGTGATTCCAATTGGCGATCGAGCCGTTCATACAACGCTTCGACCAGCTTATAGGCTACACCGACGCCGGGCAATCCAGAAAGGCGATGCTCAACGGGCAGCAAGCGAGGATTTAGGATCACGAAAGGCGCTGGGAGTTCATCGGGAAGTTCATGGTGATCGGTGACAATCGTTACCACCCCGCGCGTCCGGGCGTATTCAATGGCCTGGTGAGCGGAGACGCCGCAATCACAGGTCAACAGCAGGCTGACCGGCCCCCATCCGGGCTGACCGGCCAGCGCTGCACCAGGCTGCGCGTCCAATACCTGGGTCAGGAAAGGAACCTTGATGCCATGCGATTCAAGTTCCCGGACTGGAATATGATACACCACCCGCGCACCGAGGTCTTGGAGGGCTGAGACCAGAAGCGAAGTCGCCGTCTGGCCATCGACATCAAAGTCACCCCACACACAGATCGTTTCAGCAGCTTGAATCCCTTGCACCAAGCGGTCAACTGCCCGGTCCATGCCGGGAAATTCATAAGGTGAAGCAGGTTGATACTGATTGGGATCCAAGAAAGCGCAGGCGCTGGCATTTTCCTTAAAGCCTCGCCGGATCAGCAATTCGGCCAACAGCCGGCGACCGCCTGCCAATTGCTCGATCGTCTCAGGAATACTGACTGGTTCAGGCTCGATCCAGGTAGTCATCTCTAAAACGCGATTTCCCCAACCTGATTAAAATCGAATCCGATCTCTCCAGGTGTCTCGTTCTCTTCCTCATCTTCGGCGGAGCGGAAATCGCCGGCCTGCACGCCTCGATCACAGTAGGAGCGGAAAACACAGAACCGGCAACGCTCAGTCTGCTCAGTTGGGAAAAAGTCAGTTGGCTCCAGTTTGGCGATCTCCTCGATCAACCCGGACAAATAGCGTTCATCCGCCTGGAACTGTTCGGAACTGTAGGAAAAAACTTCGGGCTGGGCCGGAAAATCTGTAAACCAGTAGATCATTTTCACCTGATCTGGTGAAATCGACACGAAGCCATTCCAGCCAGAGCTAGCACGCGCCAAAAGGTAGGGGTAGACGCGGGTCTGCAACCTGGCAGCCAGCCAAGGGCGCGCCGGTCGTCTGCGAGCAGTTTTCCAATCGTAAATGAATACTTCTCCGGCGGAACGCGCCAGGATCAGGTCGCACTTTGCTAATAAGCGGGCGCCAGCCAGGGGTTGGGAAAGGGTTACCTCGGGGAATCGCCGGCTTGTTTCTTCTTGCAGAGTCTCTAATGTTCCCGATTGACGGGAATTCTTAAATTGGTCCCACCAGCGATGAAGAT
>JAYRWF010000054.1:0-2348 GCA_041918195.1 Anaerolineales bacterium | reverse complement strand
AGCAGGTCTGCCCGTGGAATCGTTTCGCCGACCGGCAGGCGATCGACTTAGATTTAATGGAAAGGCCAGGCGTGGCAAGGCCAGTTCTGGTTGATGAATTGCGGTTGAGCCGGGAATATTTTAACCGCAAGTTTAAAGGCTCGCCGGTGCGGCGCGCCAAGCGGCGCGGGTATCTTCGGAATACGGCGGTTGTGCTGGGCCAGCTGGCTAGCAGGACCGGCGATCCAGAGGCGAGCGCGGCTCTGGCTCAGGTTTTGCTGGATGACCCGGAAGCGCTGGCGCGCAGCCATGCCGCCTGGGCGCTGGGGCAGATTGGCGGTGAAGCCGCCCACCAGGCGCTGCTTCAGGCGGCTGACCGGGAAGCGGAACCAGCGGTGCAGGAAGAAATCCGCCGGGTGTTGGAACCTGGCTGGCTTGATGTTTAATGGAACAAAATTATGGGTAAACAATTTTTGACAAGAAAGCGGATGATTTGGTTAGGGATTGGGCTGCCTGGGCTATGCCTGGCGCTGTTGCTTATCTATTTCCTACCACCGATTCACGACCGGCTGGCATGGCGGGTGGATGAGGCGATTTTGCGCCTGCGCTACCAGTTGAACCCACCTGAGCAAGTGGTGTTCGTTCCTCAGGAAAGCACCCGTCTGCCGGCACCTCAGGTGTACACGGTCACGCCGGCCGTTGTGGCGATCCAGGCAACCCTCACACCAGCGCCGGCAGGCCCAACTGAAACTGCGCTGCCAACCCCCACTGTGACGATAACCGCGACGCCGGTTCCTGAACGAGTGGTGTTGAAAGGTGTGCGCTATGAAGACCAACATGGCCGGTATAACTATTGTGCGCCGGCCAACCTGGCGATGGCGCTATCTTATTGGGGCTGGCAGGGCGACCGGGACGTAGTTGGGCCGATCCTGAAACCAGATCCGAAGGATAAGAATGTCATGCCATATGAGATGGCGGACTATGTTGAAACCAATACCGAACTGCAGGTGACTGTGCGGGTGGGGGGCGACCTGGAACTGCTCAAACGCTTGATCGCGGCGGGCTTCCCGGTGCTGGTGGAAAAAGGGACCTACCTGACTGACCTGAGCGGTGTGAAGAGCTGGATGGGTCATTACGAGGTGGTGACCGGCTACGACGAGGGGCGTAGTATTTTCATTGCTCAGGATTCTTACAGCGGCCCGGATTTCGAGGTGACGTTTGATGCAATGGAGAGGGGCTGGCGGGCGTTTAACTCTATCTATTTGTTGATCTACACGCCCGAGAAAGAAGCACAGGTTTTCGCCCTGCTTGGACCAGATGCAGATGAGACGAGTAATATCCAACGCGCGGCGCAAAAGGCTTCGGAGGAGATATTTGCCCTTGAAGGGATTGATCGCTATTTTGCCTGGTTCAATCGCGGGACCAACCTGTACCAGCTACAGGATTACGCAGGAGCAGCAGACGCCTATGACCAGGCATTCCAGGTATATCCTTCGATCCCGGAGGCCGAACGGCCGTGGCGGATGCTGTGGTATCAGACCGGGCCGTATTTCGCCTATTTCCATGCTGGCCGTTATTGGGATGTGCTCAGCCTGGCGGAAACGACTTTGAACACTTTGCAGAGCGAAAAGAACATTGAGGAAACGTATTACTGGCGCGGGATGGCCAAGGCGGCGTTAGGGGACACCGCCGGAGCGATTGAGGATTACCGGTTGGCATTGGATTACCATGCCGGTTTCGAGCCAGCTGAGTACCAACTTTCCCAATTGGGGGCCAGCGTCCCCTAAATGTTATAATCGTTTGTATGTCCAGACAAACAGTTGGTTGTGCGATCATAGTCCTGGTGGTCTTGTGCCTGGCGGGCCTGTTGATCTACCAGATCCCGGCGGTCAACGATCGGGTAGCTTGGCGGGTCGAAGCGCTGCAGGCGCGCGTGCGTTACGCGCTCAACCCACCGGAGGAGGCGGTCTTCCAGCCTGCCGGTCAGCCGCTGCCGAGCATTGCCGACCAATTGCCGACGGCTACCAAGACGACCATTCCAAGCCCGACGGCAACAGAGCCGGGGCCAACCGCCACACCAGAGCCTTCGCCCACTCCCAGCCCGGTGCCGACTCCGCTGCCCGGGCAGGCCATGCTGACCGGGATCACGCATATCTACCAGATGTGGAACAACTGCGGGCCGGCCAACCTGGCGATGGCGCTTTCCTATTGGGGTTGGAAGGGTGACCAGCGAGATACTGCGGCGGTGCTTAAGCCGAACAAGCGCGATAAGAACGTGATGCCATACGAGATGGTCGACTTTGTTAACGAACAAACGGATCTGCGCGCCTTGCAGCGGATAGGGGGCGGTCTTCAAGACCTGAAGGCTT
>JAYRWF010000053.1:0-7232 GCA_041918195.1 Anaerolineales bacterium | reverse complement strand
GGTGGATTATTACAACTGGGGGTTGATCCCATCCTGGGCCAAAGACCCAATAATCGGGAACCGGCTGATCAATGCCCGGGCGGAAACCCTGGTTGAAAAACCTGCTTTTCGCTCAGCTTTCCGACGGCGACGCTGCCTGGTCCTGGCAGATGGTTTTTATGAATGGCGACAAGAGCCTGGAAAACGCATCAAGACACCGATGCTAATCAAGATGAAATCCGGGCTGCCATTTGCTTTCGCCGGTCTGTGGGAAAACTGGAATGGTCCAGACGGGTCCAATATCTTATCCTGCACAATCATCACCACAGAGCCGAACCACCTCATGCAATCGATTCACAATCGCATGCCAGTGATTCTGCCCGAATATGCTTTTCCGTCCTGGCTTGAGCCGCGCGAAGGTAACCTACCCCAACTCCAACAATTGCTGATCCCCTACCCGGCTGAGGCGATGACCGCCTTTGAAGTTTCGACCCTGGTCAACAGTCCAGCAAATGAAGACCCCCGCTGTATCCTTCCGATCACTTAACCGGTGGAGAGGAAGGCAGCTCGCCCTGGCTCGCTCCAAGGCAACCAGGGCGTATGAGTGGGCAAACCACCTTTCCCACGGCACGTTAGGCATTTGGCGGCAGGCATTTGCCAGGTTTCACCGCGTCCAAGGACCAGAGGCCTCCGCGGCGGTCGCCTATTACGCCATCTTTTCCCTGTTTCCGCTGATTCTTTCTCTTATCTCGGTTGCAGGTTTCCTGCTCAAAGGCCAGGAAGCCGTCGACCTGGTAATGGAGTTTATCGCCCAAATATTGCCCACCTCCCCGGTCGGACTGGAGGATACTTTACGGCAGGTGGTCGCACGCCGTGACCTGACTGGCATCATCGGTATCGTTGGCTTATGGTTTTCTGCTTCAGGCGTATTCAAGACTTTGGCGCGCAATATCAACCGCGCCTGGCCAAACGCCAACCGGCACAACCCCATTTACAGCCAGATGCTCGCTTTTGGCTTGATCGCCATCCTGGCGACGCTAATGATCTTATGGGTAATCTGGTCATCTTTGATCGGTTGGCTATTTGCCCAGGATTTTCCTACCCTGGAACGTTACATCCATTTTCACGAGTACGTCCTCAATCCACTGGCGCGCCTTTTCCCAGTGCTGGCCGCCTTTTTGCTTTTCCTGATTCTATATCACTGGCTGCCCAACACCCAGGTGCGCTGGAGCGAGGCCTTCTGGGGAGCATTGTTTGCCAGCCTGAGCTGGGGCCTGTTGACCAGTGGATTCAATTGGTTCCTTCGAAGCGGGATGGCCAGTTATGATGTACTGTATGGCTCACTGGGTACCAGTATTGCGTTATTAACTTGGGTCTATAGTAGCTCCATCGTAATCCTATTTGGAGCGCATTTGAGCGCCTCGATTGCCCGCGCGACGCGGCTGGTGCCAATCGTCTATCCAGAAACGGAAGAACAACCAAACGGTGGAAGGTTTCGATTCAAAAAAACCAGGCCGCCGGCCCAGGATGGTAAATGAACAATTATGCGACAGAATCGACTACTTTTCCAAGACAGAGGTACTGCCAATGACTGAGTCTGAGTTGCCGCTGGTTTGCATCACCCACCGCCTGCCGGATGGCTGGCTAGCGCCGCTAGAAGGCCGCTGCAGGATGGTCATCGGACCCGTCGATGCCACCCAGCTCGCCCAGGATGTCGAAGCATGCCTGCCAGAGGCTGTGGGGCTGCTGTGTTTGCTGACCATCCCGATTACCGAGGCGGTTCTGGCGCGTGCGCCTCGCCTGCGCGTGGTAAGCAATATGGC
The DNA here is from genome assembly GCA_041918195.1 of Anaerolineales bacterium. GTDB lineage: Bacteria > Chloroflexota > Anaerolineae > Anaerolineales > UBA4823 > CAZAGA01. Next base: position 5,430 of record JAYRWF010000053.1, on the reverse strand, counting down.
TGCCGGGGTAGATAACATCGACCTGGTTGCCTGCACCCGGCGGGGGATACCGGTCGGGAATACGCCTGGCGTACTGACTGAAGGAACAGCCGACCTGACCTTCGCATTGCTGCTTGCGGCTGCTCGCCGCCTACCCCAGGCAAGCCAGGATGCCCAAGAAGGGCGCTGGAAGACCTGGTCTCCAGCCGGATGGTTAGGCGCAGATTTACACGACGCATCACTGGGGATTATTGGGTTCGGAAAAATTGGCCGAGCAGTTGCCAAGCGCGCAGTAGCCTTTGGCATGCGGGTTTATTACACCGATCAGGAAGAGAACCCTGAAGCAAGCAGCTTGCCAGCTACTTATTTACCATTTGATGACCTGATCCAATCTTGCGACTTCATCTCTATCCATACACCCCTGACACCCCAGACCAGACATATGATCGATGAAGATGCGCTTCAGAAGATGAAGTCATCCGCGATCCTGGTAAACACCGCCCGCGGGCCGATCATTCACATGCAAGCCCTGGCTCGCGCGCTGAAAGAAGGCTGGATCCGGGCTGCGGCACTTGATGTAACCGACCCCGAACCACTTCCTGCAAACCATCCCCTGTTTCAACTCCCAAACTGTTTGATTACGCCACACATCGGGTCAGCCACCTGGAATACACGCCGGAAAATGGCAGAATTGGCCTGCTTTAATTTATTGGCGGGTCTGGAAGGAATTCGCTTGCCGCATTGTGTGAACCCCGAGGTTTACTAGGTCCTTATGCTTCCCACCACCACTCGCACCTTTCGAATTCGCAATTACGAATGCGATGCCTATGGGCACCTCAACAACGCTAACTATTTGCGTTTCATGCAGGAGACCGCCTTCGACGCCTCGAGCGCGGTCGGTTATGACCTGGCGAGGTACGAAAAGCTAGGACACAACTGGGTCATCCGGGAAACCGGCATTGAATATTTCACCCCTTTAAGTTACGACGAGACTGTCGAAATCAGGACCTGGGTAGCCGATTTTCGAAGAGCAAGTTCACGTAGAATGTATGAGTTCCGCCGGGTGGGCAGCAATAACCTGGTAGCGCGGGCTTACTCCGATTGGGTGTATATCCAGCGTGCGACCGGCTTGCCGGCTCCAATTCCAGATGAGATGAAGCGCGCCGTCCTTCCAGACTACGACAGCGAGCATTTTCCAGAACGCCCAATTTTCCCCAACCCACCGCCTGCGCCCAAAGGGGCGTTCACCCTGACTCGGCGGGTGGAGTGGCAAGAACTCGACAGCCTGGCGCGAGTCAACAATGCCATCTATCTCGATTATGCCAGCGAATGCGGCTTCCATGCGGTTGCATCCTACCAGTGGCCTTGGGTACGCATGAAAGCCGAAGGCTTTGGGATCTTGTTGCGCAGCAACCAGATTCAATACCAGGCCCCGGCGGTATTGGAAGATGAGTTGGAAATCACCACCTGGCTGTCTGACGTCCGGGCTGTCCAGGCCACCCGGCATTATTCGATCAAGCGCAGTCGCGATGGGGCTCCGATCGCTATGATCCATGCCCTGGGTGTCTGTGTGGAGTTGGCCAGCGGGAGGCCGATGCGTTGGCCCAAGGCAATGCTAGAGGACTTCGCCCCAGGCATTGCCGTTTGAAAAAGCAATTATTTGATGGGAATTTTTCACCCAAAACAAACCATGCCGCCCATTGAACCCATTTACCTGAAAACATTTGCTCAAGCTGCCAACCAGGACCGAGTGGCGGAGGCGTATGACCACTATACCGCCTGCGACTTGTGCGGGTGGCAATGCCAGAAGAACCGGGCGATTGGGAAAATGGGCGTTTGCCGGAGCGGGATAAAAGCTCGTGTTAGTAGCTATGCACGCCATCGAGGAGAAGAACGACCGTTGAGCGGTTGGAGAGGTTCCGGAGCGATCTTTTTCACTCGCTGCAACTTGCGTTGCCAGTTTTGCCAAAATGATGAGATCAGCCAGACAGACCAGGGAGAGCTATTGGAGCCAGAAGAGTTAGCAGCGCTGATGTTGGAATTACAAGCCATGGGTTGCCATAACATCAACCTGGTCTCTCCCACCCATTTTGTTCCCCCAATCCTGGCGGCAGTACAAATCGCTGCCAAAGCCGGCTTGCACCTACCGCTGGTTTACAACACCGGCGGCTATGATTCGCTCCCGGCGCTGAAGCTCTTAGATGGCATCATCGATATTTATATGCCGGACATGAAGTACGCCAATCCCCAGGTCGCTCTACATTACTCGAAGATTCCCCACTACCCACAAACCAACCAGGCTGCAGTGCGCGAAATGCACCGCCAGGTGGGAGATTTACAAATCGATCCGGATGGTCTTGCAACGCGCGGCCTGCTGGTGCGTCACTTGTTGATGCCCAACGGGCAGAATGGGACCGTAGAAATTCTGCGCTTCCTGGCGAATGAAATTTCTACAGAGACCTATCTGAATCTGATGGATCAATACCGGCCAGCTTACCAGGCCAGGTATTATCCGAGGATTAACCGGACGATCAAACCCGAAGAATATCAGGCTGCGCTTAAAATGGCCGCCTTCTATGGGATCAAACGGTTGGATCCGGGTTAAGCGTGTTCGATTTCTTTGGACTTTTAAGGGCCAAAGACACGTTCGCAATCAACCAGCTTATCCGCGGCATCGGCATAACAAACATCAAAGCCCGGCCCGCCAAACAAGATATCTGCGCCAGGGCCACCATAGATGATATCGTTACCACCATTGCCATTGATCTTATCCGCATCGGCATCCCCGTACAAACGATCCGCGCCATCCTCACCGAAAATGGTGTCCTTGCCTGCCCCGCCTCGAATTAAGTCTGCACCCGAACCGCCGTACAGGGCATCTGCGCCGATATCGCCGTTAATCTGGTCCGCTCCTGCATCGCCAAAAATCCGATCCTGGCCGGTACCGCCGCTCAAGTTGTCATTGCCATCGCCACCGTTGATCACGTCCTGGCCAGCCATACCCCAAATCTGATCGTTGCCAAGGCCACCGCTTAAAGTGTCATTGCCGCTGGCGCCGTTGATATAGTCGCCGTCTTTGCCACCGACATAGGTATCATTCCCTGGCGTGCCATAATACTGGGCGGCCAGCGCCGGTAAAAAGCCAAGTAACGCCAGGCAAAGAGCCAGGCTCAGGGCAATGGTCATAGATTTGGTTTTCATCTTCAATCTCCTGATATTCATCCATCAACAAAACAGCCCGAATCCCGACGAATTTTATTATAAACGAAAAAAGACTTGACAGGCTTTGTGAGGGTGGTAAACTAGCTGCTATGGTGAACCTTGAAACTCGCTTCGTTCCGGCGCCTGCCCCCCGATTGTATATCCCGGCTTTCGGTATCCCGCAGCGCGCCAGGTAACCCACCATAGTTATTTTACCGCCGCCCTCTGGAGAACGAAAGCCAGAGGGTTTTGTTTTTGAAAGGAGAAGCGCCATGCGAATGTCTCAACTGTTCAGCCATACTTTGCGAGAAGTCCCGGCCGAAGCGGAAATTGCCAGCCACCAGCTCCTACTGCGCGCCGGATATATCCGCCAGTTAGCCACCGGGATCTTCAGTTACCTGCCTCTGGCGCAGCGTGTGCTTCGCAAAATCGAAACGATTCTGCGGCAGGAAATGGAAGCCATTGGCGGCCAAGAAATCAGCATGCCGGTTATCCAACCGGCGGACCTCTGGCAAGAGACCGGTCGCTGGTACGCGATCGACACTGAAATGGGTCGGTTTAAGGACCGCAACCTGCGCGAGATGGTCCTGGCGATGACCCATGAAGAGGTCGTTTCAGACCTGGTTCGCAAAGAAGTGCGATCCTACCGCCAACTTCCCCAGCTCGTTTTTCATATTCAAACTAAATGGCGGGACGACCCACGCCCACGCGCCGGGCTGATCCGGGCGCGCGAATTTACTATGAAGGATAGCTACAGCCTGGATGCAGACTGGGAAGGTCTGGAAAAACAATACCAGGCTCATTACCAGGCCTATTTCAAGATTTTCGAACGTTGTGAGCTGCCAGTCATGGCAGTGAAATCGGATACCGGCATGATGGGTGGTAAGCTGGCACATGAATTTATGTATCTGAACCCGATTGGTGAAGACACCCTGATCATCTGTAGTGAGTGTAGCTACGCCGCAAATCGCCAGGTGGCCAGTTTTCGAAAGCCAAACCCGGCGGCTGAAGACGAGCTGCCCCTGGAAAAAGTCGCCACGCCGGAGACAAAGACAATTGAGGACCTGGCGCGTTACCTGGACATCCCAAAATCGCGGACTGCCAAAGCAGTTTTCCTGGTGGCTACGCTTAACAGTGCAGACGCTCAGGCAACGAAGGAAGCAAGTACTCCACTCGAGCGGTTTATCTTTGTGATTATCCGCGGTGATATGGAAGTGAACGAGACCAAGCTGGCCAACTTGCTCCAGGCGCGTTCGCTACGACCAGCGACTGACGAAGAAATTCGCCAGGTCGGGGCAGTCCCTGGCTATGCTTCGCCGGTTGGCTTGAATGTCGAAGTGGTAGTGGATGATCTGATTCCACGCTCTCCAAACCTGGTGGCCGGAGCAAACGAAGCCGGCTATCACCTGCGCAACGTTAATTACGGGCGCGATTACCAGGCAACCAGGGTTGCCGATATTGCTGCCGCCCAGCAGGGCGATGCCTGTCCAGAATGCGGCGCACCGCTGCAGGCGGTCCGAGGCGTGGAAGTCGGGAATATCTTCCAGCTTGGCGCGCGCTACAGCCAGGCAATGGGCTGTACATACACCGATTCAGCCGGAAACGAGAAACCGGTATTGATGGGATCGTATGGGATCGGATTGGGTCGCTTAATGGCCTGCATCGCCGAAGAGTATCACGACGAGCTTGGCCTGGCCTGGCCAGCCAGCGTAGCCCCCTTTCAGGTCCATTTGGTGCTGCTGGCAGGAAAAGAACCGCAGAACTCCACCCAGGCCCTGGGAGAGCAGCTCTACGCCGCTCTCCACCAGGCTGGGATTGAAACATTTTACGATGACCGCCTGGAAAGCCCAGGCGTGAAATTCAATGATGCCGACCTGATCGGACTGCCAGTCCGGATCACCATCAGCGAGCGAGCTTTAAAACAAGGCGGCGTAGAATACAAGCGCCGCAACCAGGCGGAAAAATCGATCGTCCCTGTGACATTCCAAGCTAGTGAACCGGACTTCAGCCAGGTCATCAAAAAGGTCAGACAAGAATTTAACCACCTCCAGCCATCTTGAAAAAGCTGGTCAGCTTCATTGCCAGGTTCAGATCGCCGGAAAGTTTAAGTTTGCCCATCATAAAATACTGCATTCCGTTCACTCTGCCCAGCAGGACATCCCGGAAGTCGTTGGCATCGGCGGTCAGGGTCATGGTGGGCTTTTCCGCCACGCCTTCGGAGGTAGTGCAAGCACCATCTTTGATCGAGAT
>JAYRWF010000052.1:0-3613 GCA_041918195.1 Anaerolineales bacterium | reverse complement strand
TTCCGGCTGAGCAATCGCCATCCCCAGAATATCAGGCTGGCATTCGCCAGCGTTGCCAGGACGGAAATGGTTTTATAAATAACCAACTCTTCTGGATAAAGTGTTGCCAGGATCGAAAGCAACAGCGGGTAGCCAAAGGGGTAATTTGCCACGCGTGGATCGCCGGGAAAATTAATCAGGCCATATCCATCTTCGTGCAGAAAAGAGCGGGCCAGGGTGATATAGGCTGCGTCGTCGTAATGAGCGCCAACCTGGAATTTCGGCAGGTTGTAAAGCATTAATCCCAGGCTGGCCAGTAAAGCGGCTGCCCAAATCAGGATTAACGTGCGCGTCGGTCGCTCAGGCAACTGGATAGAGTTCGGGTTCATGTAGAAGTATATGCGCGATCTGGCGGGCAGCCTGGCCATCACCGAATAACGGCTGCCGCGCCTGGGCGGGGCGGATCGCCAGGCGAACCGCATCCAGTATTGCTCTGCTACTTGCTTCTACCAGGCGGTTCCAGCCATCTTGTAATGTTTCGGGCCACTCGGTCTCGGTCCGGATCGTCAGGCAAGGCGTTCCGAAGAAGTAAGCTTCCTTCTGGACACCGCCGCTATCAGTGATGATCAAGCGGGCGTTCTTTTCCAGGTGAAGCATCTCCAGGTAACCTGCTGGTGGAATGATGCGCAGGTTTGTGTCATTCAGGTAACGATCCAGCCAGCCTAGATCGTTCAGTTTTTGACGGGTGCGAGGATGAATGGGCAACACCACGGCCAGGTCAAGCTGGCGCAAGCCTTCCAGGATAGCTTCCAGGGCCTCAGGATTATCCGTATTGGATGGACGATGCAAGGTGGCCAGGATATAGTCGCCGGGTAGATTGTTCGCAACCTGACTGTTTACCGAACGGGGCAGTTCGCTGAATAGCAAGGCAGCATCATACATGACATCGCCTACCAGGCAAATCCGTCCTGCCTCCGGCATGCTTTGACCTCGCTTGATAGGTATGCTTCGACTGCGCTCAGCATGCCTATCTGGCGAAGCATCGCCATCAGGCGTACTCGCAGCATACGAGACATCCTCCTCTACCAGGTGGTTCGAAAATCCCTCCCGCTTCAGGTTGGCGACCGCCGTCTGGGTCGGGCAGAATAACAGGTCTGACAAGTGATCGGTTAGCACCCGGTTGTGTTCTTCCGGCATGCTCCGGTTGTAAGAGCGCAGCCCGGCCTCAACATGCGCCACACGGAACTGCAGCTTGGCAGCTGCGAGCGCGCCTGCCAGGGTTGAGTTGGTATCGCCATACACCAGCACCCAATCCGGCGCTTCGGTCTGCAGGATCGCCTCGATGCCGATGAGCATCTGGCCTGTCTGCCAGCCATGCGGGCCAGAACCGATACCCAGGTTCACATTCGGCTCAGGCAGGCTCAACTCATCGAAAAACAGTTCCGATAAACGGGCATCGTAATGTTGGCCGGTGTGAAGCAGATATTCCTCAATTCCGGCCGCCTGGAGGGCTCGGCTTACTGGCGCTGCCTTAATAAATTGCGGGCGGGCTCCCAGGACAGTGACAATCTTCATGCCTGGCCAATCCCTCGGTAAGTCCAACCTGCTGCCTGGAGCGAATCCTGGTCGAAGACATGCCTCCCATCGATCAGGATTGGCTGTTTCAATCTTGCTTTCAAAGCCGGCAGGTCAAGCTCCTGGTAAGCGGTGTGGCGCACCATCACGATTATCCCATCACAGTCACCTGCCAATTCGAGCAGGTCGTACTGGAATTCGGTCACAAATGGATCGTGCAGGCGCACCTCGGCGCCCCAGCTTCGCAGTCGATCGACCAATGGGAAAGTCGGGCTGTTGCGAGTGTCATCCGAATCTTCCAGGTAAGCCGCACCTAACACCAGCAGCCGAGCGTGGCTTATCTCCAGGCCGGCATTCTCCAGCGCTTGGCGGGCCAACACTGCCATGTGTAGCGGCATGCTATCGTTGATCTGCCTTGCGGTAGGGATCAGGCGCAGCGGCGGCCGGTCAGCGCCAGGCCGGTAGCCAGCCGCCAGCAACCAGGGATCCTTTGGAATGCAATGCCCGCCGACCCCTGCTCCCGGCAGATGCATCTGGCGGAAAGGGCTCTTGTTCACAAGCGAGCGCACCTGCCAAACATCTCCACCAACCGCTTCGCAAACCAGGGCGATTTCGTTTGCAAAAGCAATTTGGACATCCCGGTAGCTGTTTTCCACAGTCTTAACCAGCTCGGCAGTCAGGCAGTCAGTCGGGTCAAGGTCAGCCTGGGCGACAGTTCGATAAAGCGTTACCATCGCCTGGGCGGTTTCCGGTTGGTCACCGCCTACCACCCGGCTGGAATAGCGTAGATTCGCCAGCAGTTTCCCGGGCATAACCCGCTCGGGGCAGTGACCAATGTGGACAAATTCCTGATTTCCCGATTGGAGCATGGGGGCAACCACCTGCTGCATCGTTCCTGGCGCCAGGGTGGATTCAATAATCACCAGGCGGGTAACCGGTTCCGATGCCTGGATTACGCGCTTCAGACTATCCAGGGCACTGATCAAAGCTGTATAGCGCGGCTGCCGGTCATCGTCGACCGGGGTTTCGACGCAAATTATGATCACCTGGGCATCGCTGAGCGCCTTTGGATCGGTTGTTGCCTGCAGCTTACCGCTGGCAATAACCTCGGCCAGTAATTCCGCCAGGCCAGGTTCGTCTCCTTCAATCGGTGAAATGCCTGCCTGGATGCTTCCAACTCGCTCCGGGCGCTGCTCGAGCCCCACAACCTGAAACCCGGCTTTCGCGAAAGCGCAGGCGACCGGCAGGCCAACGTAGCCCAACCCGATCACTGCCAGGTGTGCAGTCCGGGCTTCAATCTGTTGTTTCAGATCAGCGATGGCCACCATGTACCTCAACTACCTGGCGGCAGCGGGCCGATTCGATCAAGCAATGCGCCAGGTGCAGCGCCGCCAGACCATCTTCACCCGGCACTGGCGCTGGCTCGTTATGCTGGATCGCGTGCAGGAAGGCCTGCAACTCTGCTTTGAGCGGCTCATAGCGCTGCAGTCCGATGCGAGTCATACTGCCCTCGCTGACTCCCTTAATGTGTTGCAGATTTGACCAGCCGACGCTAGCTGCTCCGGGCTGAAAGGTATTTTCATAGTAATAAAGGTCCTGGGTCAGGTCGTCCACTTTCAGTAGGCCGCGCTCGCCCAGGACAAGCACCTCGCGGACTTTAGCTGGGGTCAGCCAGTTGATTTCGAGCATCCCACAGATCGAATCATTCAAACCGTCCGCTGGAAAGCGCATTAGACCGATCAGCAGGTCTTCATGCGCGGTGTGGATATGTTGTTCGGTTTCTGCGTAGACCCGCACAGGATCCAGGCCGATCAGATAGCGCATCAGATCCAGGTCGTGGGTCGCCAGGTCAATTACCACGCCGACATCACGGATACGGGCCGGGAAAGGACCCACTCTCCGGCAGGTTATCTGGAAAATCCGGCCCAATTCCTGGTTCTGCAGTTTGGCGCGCAGCGCCTGGATCGCTGGGTTAAACCGGACGATATGCCCGACCATCAGCAGCCGGTTGAGCGCACGGGCCTGCTCGATCATATGTTTGCCATCCTCGAGCGTGGCG
>JAYRWF010000051.1:0-3952 GCA_041918195.1 Anaerolineales bacterium | reverse complement strand
GTCATTGGCCAGGATAAAGCCGCCTGCCCCACCTAGCAAAACATTGTTGCCTTTATCCACCCGGGCGTTTTGGCCGCGGTCGCAAATCACAATCTGGCCGCTAAAAGTACCCGCTGAGAAGGGATTCAAGCACAGCGGATCGCCATAATTACCCGCGTACACAATCTGGGCCGGGCCATAGCCGCTGGTAAAGCTGACCCCGTAAATATCAGCCGGCGGAAGCGTATTCCCGCCGGTCAGGTTCATTAATACATTGGTGGACTTGCGGTTGTGCGAGGTAGCCGCGTTGGACATCAGCCAGGGGGCATCGGCCGGGCTACCGGTCGTGGCTGCACCCGGGCCGCGGTTACCAGCCGAAGTCGAGACGAATACACCCGCTTCACGCGCATTCAAGAAGCCCACTGTGTCGAAATCGGTCCAGGGTGAAGACGGTGAGGCGCTGCCGATCGAGTAGTTGACCACGTCCACACCATCCAGGACGACCTGGTCGATCGCCGCAGTCAGGGCGTCGCCATCACAGCAAGCGGCGTAGGCGATAATGTTGGCGTGCGGGGCAATGCCCGAGATCGAACGGTTGAGGCTGATGGTATGCCCAACCAGGTTGGCGGTGACCGCGTTCCCGGCAGCGGTGCTGGCGGTATGCGAACCGTGCCCTTCGTAGTCGCGCGGATCGCCGCCGTTGACCGCGGTATAGCCCCAGGCGCCGATCAGTTTATCATTACAGGGGAAGGTTGGGTCGTAGGATGGATCGGCCGGGTTGCACACGCCGACATACACCCCGTTGCCCTTCGGATTGGTATGGTTATAGCCATCCCCGCCGAGATCGGCGAATGAAGGGTTGCTTGGGTTGATCCCGGTATCGATCACCCCGACAATAATGCCTTCGCCCTTGGTGCCTGGCAGTCCCCCCGTGTTGGTCCCATTCCAAATGCCAGTTGCCCCGATCCATTCCGGGCTGACATCGGTGTCCAATTGGCGGGTAAAGTTGGGCTGGATGAAGATCACCCCCGGCAGACCGCGCACGCGCTCCGCTTCCTGGGCAGTCAGGAATAAGGCCAGGCCGTTGTTGGCGGCGAAGTACTGGTAGCGCACCGTCACCCGGCGGCCAAGCTCGCTTTCCAGGCGATCCAGGAAAGCAGCCTGTTTTTGCAAGAGGAAGTCGCGGTACGCCTGACTCTCCGGGCTAAGCGGATTGAGCTTGCGAAGACCCGTCAGGCGCGGCGAGGTGGCCGCCAGGCCGGCTACCCGGCCATCATAAGCCGCCAGAGGAAGGTCCTCCAGGCGGACCAGGTAGATTTGCTCGGCATCCAGCTCTATGCCATCCCGCCCCTCAATCTGGCTCGGCTGGTCATCAGACCGACCGAGAGAAATCGCGGCCGGTTGGCCCTGGGCGCTGACAGCAAGCTGCATCCCGGCCAAAGCCAGGAGCGCCAGGCAAATTATCCAAAATCCTCGCAGTAGAAACGGTTTCATGGAAAGATCTCCTCGCCAAACCTATACAGGATCAACGCCAGAGCAGGCGGGCTGCTCAATTTCATTATACCGGACAAACAGCCTATCCTACCCGCTGGAAAGCCAGTTAAGGGAAAAATTTAGGACGCATTATCCCGCTTATAATTTGAGATTGCGATACAATTAATAAAATGAAATTTCTACTGATTCTTTTCCTGGTCAGCGGGGGTCTGCTGGTTTTATTATCATTACCCCTGCTGCGTAATCAGATCGCACCCAACGGCCTGTATGGTTTTCGAGTGAAGAAGACGCTCGAAAATCCTGAGATTTGGTACGCTGTGAACCAACATTTCGCCCGGCGCTTGTTGTGGACCGGGCTAGCCGTCATGATCGCCAGCGCCCTTTTGTACCTGGTTCCAGGCTTGAGTGAGGATCAGTACGCCCTGGCAATCCTGGTGGTCCTGCTCGGCTTTCTACTCACCGGATTGATCCAATCGATCCGTTTCATGCACATACTCCCCTCAGGGTAATTTCAGTTCCAGCATCACAAGGAGGCAAACCAGATGACAAGAACTACAAAGGATAATTGGCAACCCGCTCTGATCACAGCCGGATCCAGAGGGGAAGCAGGTAATTCTGAAACCACCCACGGCTGGCGCTTCATGGCCGCTGGCGGATCGCCGAAGCGAACCGTCGAAGCAGAACGGCGCCGCAAAGTGGGAACGCCGGCTGGGCAGCGGCCGCGCGCCGAAGCGCCGCAGCGCCGTGAGAGCGGTTCGGGCGGTGGGGCTGGCGGTGGTTTCAGCAGCTCTGGGGGCGGTGGAGGTGGGATGGGATTACCGCTGCCAGGCGGAAAAGGTGGGCGCTCGATCGCCAGCATTGCCCTGCTGTTGATTTTGCTGTGCGTCTTCTTTGCTTTCCAACAATTCGGCGGCGGCTCAGATCAAGGCGGTCAGGAAGCACAGTTCCCCGAGCAGCAAGCGGAGGAATTCCAGGCGCCGGAGGTCGATAGCCAGCAGCCCGCAGCCGAGCCTGCTGATTTGGGTGATTTTCCAACCGGCTCAGGCCAGTTGGCTTCCCTGCCACCGGCCGAGCCATTTGAATCGGCCGTGACCCAGGCCGCCGCGCCAGCAGCCGCACCGGCCAAGGCGGGTCAGACCTGGACTATTTTGCTTTACCAGGACGCCGACGACAAAATCCTCGAGCAAGATATCTACCTGGATTTGAACGAGGCGGAACGGGCCGGATCGACCGATCAGGTCAAGGTGGTCGCCCAGGTGGATCGCTTCAGCGGTGCTTACAGCGGCGATGGCGATTGGACTGGCACGCGGCGTTATTTGATCACGAAGGATGACAACCTGAACCGGGTCGGTTCGAAGATGGTGCAAGACCTGGGCGAAGCGAATATGTCTGATGGACAGACCCTGGTGGATTTCGTCACCTGGGGCATCCAGAACTACCCGGCGGATAAATATGTCTTGATTCTGTCGGATCACGGAATGGGCTGGCCGGGCGGCTGGAGCGATCCAACGTCGAAGAGCCGCGGCGATAGCCGGATCCCATTGGCCGCCCGGCTGGGCGACGAGCTGTACCTGAACGAGCTGGATGCTGCCCTGGCGGAAATTCGCTCGCAGACCGGGCTGGACCAGTTCGAAATGATCGGGATGGATGCCTGCCTGATGGGCCAGTTGGAAGTTTTCACTGCCCTGGCGCCCCACGCCCGCTATGCAGTGGCCTCGCAGGAAGTCGAGCCAGCTCTGGGCTGGGCTTATACTGGTTTTCTGCAGGCTTTGAATGAAAACCCCCAAATGGATGGCGGGCAGCTCGGGAAACTGATCGTTGGTGGCTATATCGAGGAAGACCAGCGGATCCTTGATCCAGGAGCACGCTCCGAGTTCCTCAGCCAAAACAGCCCGATGGGCGGCCTGTTCGGCCGGCCGAGCGATATCCCACCCAAGCAGCTCGCCCGCCAGATCGGCCAATCGAGCACCCTGACCGCAGTGGACCTGTCTCAGATCGGTGTGGTGAACGAGCGCCTGAACCAACTTGCCTTCGTCTTCCAAAGCGCCAAGCAGCAGATCCTGGCTGGTAGTCGCACCTATGCGCAGAACTTCACCAGCATCTTCGGCAGCGAAGTGCCGCCCTCCTATATCGACCTGGGTAACTTCCTGGAGATCGTCAAGCAAAAGACCAGCGACGCCCAGGTCAACCAGGCAGCCGATGCCCTGCTGGCCGCGCTGAACCAGGCGGTGATCGCCGAGAAACACGGCCCGAAGAAACCTGGCGCAACTGGGGTAGCGATCTACTTCCCCAACTCACAGCTGTACCAAAACCCGGTCACTGGGGCGGTCTCCTATACCGCCATCGCTGACCGCTTTGCAAGCGAATCGCTGTGGGATGATTTCCTGGCCTTCCACTACACCGGGCAGAAGTTCGAAGCTGCCGCGGTTGGAGCCGCGGTGCCACCCACTGGAAGCGCAGTGCGCGCCCCAGGCTCGGG
>JAYRWF010000050.1:0-1584 GCA_041918195.1 Anaerolineales bacterium | reverse complement strand
GTCATTGGCCCCTGGCTAATCGAACTGCCAGTCCCGAGATTGGGCGCTTCAGCTGGCTCCACAGCCAGCGGAACCATTCCGCTCTGGGGATTGCTGGAGAATGGCCTGGGCATCGGCTACAAAACTGCCCGCTGGCTGGCACCTACTCTGGCCGGGCTGGGCGTAGGATTGCTGCTGGTAAGCCTGGCCTGGATCGCACAACGCCAGCGCTGGTTTGGGCATGCCAATTACGGCCTGGCCGCCGCCAGCCTGGCGATTATCCTGGGCATGATCCTGACGCCGCTGCCTTTCCTGACCGGCGACACCCCCCTGGTCAACCCGGATGGCGCGGGGGCTACCCAAGCAGCCCGCTGCGAGGGAAATGTAATCGCCGCGCTGGAGACCGTGGAAACTCGCCTGGCAGAAGCAATCCCGGCGGATGCCCTGGTCTACTGGCAAGGCAGCCTGTCAGCAGTTCCTCTCCTGGCGATCCCTGATGCCAGGATCTTTCCGGCCCAGCTTAACGATGGGTACACCTACCGGATCGGTGGCGACACCGACCGGCTGCGCCAGTTTGGGCTGTGGAACGATGTCTTGAAAGATCAATGGCTGAATGAGGCCGATTTCATCATCCTTCAACAACGCTATTACGACCAGGAATGGAAAACCTTCCTCGAATCGGGCGCGTTTGACGAACTTTCCCCTACCGTGGGCACTGATCCATGCGCCGAAAATTCTTACTTGCGAATATTCCGCAGAACACCCAATGGATAAAAACATGAACCTGTCGATTGTCATTCCGGTTTATAACGAAGTCGATAATATAAAATTGCTCCACCAATCGATCCAACAGGCGCTGAATGGCGTGGTGGCAAGCTGGGAAGTCGTCTATGTCGATGATGGCAGCTCAGATGGCAGCCTGCAGGGCCTTGAGCAGATTCAGAGCGAAGACCCAATCCACACTACCTTGGTCGCGTTGCGGCGCAATTTTGGCCAGACTGCTGCTATTGCGGCTGGGATTGATAATGCTCAAGGCGACGTGATCTGCTTAATGGATGCAGATTTGCAGAATGACCCGAGTGATATACCCATGATGCTAGAGAAGGTAAACGAAGGGTACGACGTGGTGAGTGGTTGGCGGATCCATCGCCAGGACACTTTTGTCACCCGGACTTTACCCTCTCGCCTGGCGAACGGGTTAATTTCCTACGTAACCGGCGTGCATTTGCATGATTATGGCTGCACCCTGAAAGCCTACCAGCGGGAAGTGCTGACCGGCTTTCGCCTGTACGGCGAAATGCACCGCTTCATCCCAGCCTATGCCTCCTCCGTCGGCGCGAAAATCATCGAAGTGCCGGTCAAACACCACCCGCGCCGCTTCGGCAAGACCAAGTATGGGCTGAATCGGACATTGAAGGTAATCCTGGATTTGTTCACCGTCAAGTTCCTGATCAGTTACTCGAATAAGCCGATCTACTTATTTGGCGGCGCTGGCCTGGTCCTGATCTTGCTCAGCCTGTTCACCCTGCTTTTCTTGTTATTCCGCCGCCTGGTGATGCAAATTTCTCCATTTTCATCCCCATTGTTCATCATCAGCACGATGAT
>JAYRWF010000049.1:0-3360 GCA_041918195.1 Anaerolineales bacterium | reverse complement strand
TGCGCTTGATATAGTCCAACTCTTTCAGCAGGCGGGCTTGTTCGGCTTCAAAGGTCTGCAATCGCAGGTCCCAGCGCTCTTGGCGCTGCTGAACGTAGGCTGAATAGGTGCCACGATAGAGCTCTATTCCCCGGTTACTCATCTCCCAGATGTGGTCGACCACCTTGTCCAGGAAGTAGCGATCATGCGAGACAATCAGCACTGCGCCTTGCCACTGTCTCAAGTAGCCTTCCAACCATTCTACCGCGGCAATATCCAGGTGGTTGGTTGGCTCATCCAGAATCAGCAAGTCGGGATCGGAGAGCAGCAGGCGGGCCAGGAAGGCACGGGTGCGTTGACCGCCAGAAAGCTGGCTGACCGGACGGGCGTAATCGGCGGTGTCGAAGCCCAGGCCGGCCAGGGTCTGGCGGATGCGGGTTTCATAGGTGTAACCGCCGCGTCGCTCGAAATTGACCTGCACCTGACCATAGCGTTCCAGGATGGCTTCGGCTTGGAGCGGATCGGACATGCTCGCCTCCAGGCTGGCGAGCTCGGTTTCGAGCAGGCGCAGGTCGGTCATTACACCCAGGCAGACCTCCCACAGCGTTCCGCTACCGGTCAGGCTGGCCTCCTGTGGCAGGTAGCCGGTTTTCAGCCCGCGCATGCGTTGGAGGGTGCCACTGGTTGGCTCCTCGATCCCAACCAGGACGCGCAGCAAGGTCGTTTTCCCAATCCCGTTCGGGCCAACGATGGCAATGCGAGCGCTATAGGGGATGCTGATCGAGACCCCAGAAAAGATATCACGCTGGCCAAATGACTTGGACAGGTTGCTGGCGGTTAGCAGGGACATAAGCTCCGAATCATTCCTTCAAGGCAAACACGCTGATTATACCGTGTTATAATCGCGCCGATCTAGCAAGCAAACGCCCGCCAGCGGCCGTAAAGGCTGCTGGCGGTGAACCAATCGAAAAGGTAAGAATTTTAATGAGTACTCAAGAACAACCGAAAACGGAAGGCGCTGCCACAACCAGGGGGCTGCGGATCGTCCTTCTGATAGCATTTGGTATTGCGGCGCTTTTAATCGGCTACCTGACTTTCAACGCTGTGCGCGATTTTGTCAGCGCTTGGCAGATTACAGACCTGCCAGGCGTGGCGGTCAGCGAGGCTACCCCCCAACCCGGCCAGGAAAACGTGGTCACCCAGCCGGATGTTCCGCTCCAACCGATCGGCGGCCCAACCCCGGAACCGTGGGATGGCGCTGAGCGGGTCAACGTGCTGGTGATGGGCCTGGATTATCACGATTGGCGCGCGGGAGAAGGCCCGCCGCGCACCGATACGATGATCCTTTTCACGATCGACCCACTCAACCACACTGCCGGGATGCTTTCTATCCCGCGTGACCTGTGGGTGAATGTTCCAGGGTATAACTACGGCCGGATCAACACCGCCTATCAACTTGGCGAAGCTTATAAGGAGGAGGGCGGAGGCCCAGCCCTGGCGTTGCAAACTGTCGAAGAGCTGATCGGAGTACCGATCAACTATTACGCTCAGATTGATTTCGACGCGTTCATCAAGTTCATTGACGAAATCGGCGGGGTGCAGGTGGATGTCCCTGAGAAGATCAAGGTTGACCCGATCCAACCTGGGAAGAAAAACAACACCAAGACGCTGCAACCGGGCATCCAGGTTTTGACCGGCGACCTGGCCCTGGCCTATGCTCGCGCTCGCAAGACGGAGGGCGGCGATTTTGACCGCGCCCAGCGCCAGCAGCAGGTGATCATGGGAATCCGCGATCAGATCCTGCAATTCAACCAGCTTCCGACGTTGATCGCCAAGTCGGGCGTGCTTTATAACCAGCTTTCGCAGGGGGTCAACACCAACCTGACGATTGACCAGTTGGTACGCCTGGCCTGGTTGGCATCTCAAATCCCAGAAGACCAAATTAAGAAAGGCATCATTGGGCCGCCCGACCAGGTCAGCTTTGCGGTCTCGCCGGATGGGGCCCAGCAGGTGCTTAAGCCGATCACTGAAAAAATACGTGAGTTGCGCGATGATATTTTTGCCACCGGCCCGGTCAGCCCGGCAGCGGTCAACCTGAGTCAGATCGATTTGCTGGCCAGCGAGGCAGCCCGGGTGCGGGTGCTGAACGGCAGCGCTACAACGGGCCTGGCGGCCCAAACGGCGGATTTCTTGAAGACCCAGGGCGTGAGCGTGACCGAAACGGGCAATGCCCAGGTCGCCCCACTGTCCACTGAAATCACTTTCTACTCAGGCAAGCCTTACACGGTCAAGTTCCTGGTCGAGCTGATGCAAATCAGCCCGCTGCGGATCTTTTATGTCAATGACCCGGCCAGCCCGGTTGATATCACCGTCACACTGGGCAACGATTGGGCAGCGACTAACCCAATCCCGTAATTTTTTCGTAGAACCATGAAGGGGGCGCACCGCCCCCTTCATGCTAGTTCCTGTTGAAACTTGATGGACAGCCTGTCGGGATCAGTCGAGCGAGTCACCTACTATAACGCGGAGAACGGTTATACTGTGCTGCGCCTGCGTCCGGAGCGCAGCCGTACCCCAGGAGTTGATCGTGAGGGGATGATCACTGTAACCGGCAACCTTCCCGAGCTGGCCGTAGGGGAACACCTGCGCCTGAGCGGAAAATGGACCACCCACCCCAAGCATGGCCGCCAGTTCCAGGTTGAAGTGTGCGAGCAGACCCTGCCAGCGACAGTTTCCGGGATGCGCCGTTACCTGGGCTCGGGCCTGATCAAAGGCATTGGCCCCAAGCTGGCCGAGCGGATCGTGGCACAGTTTGGCCTGGAAACCCTCGATGTGATCGAGCGCCAACCTGAGCGGCTGAGCGAGGTGGCCGATATCGGCCCGGTGCGCTCGCGCCTGATCGCGGCTGCCTGGGAGGAGCAAAAGCAGGTCAAGGAGATCATGCTCTTCCTGCATGGCTACGGGGTCAGCACCAACCTGGCGATTAAGGTCTATACGCAGTATGGTGACGAGTCGTTGGGCATTGTGCGCAACGATCCCTACCGCCTGGCGCGGGATATTTACGGGGTGGGTTTTAAAACCGCCGATAAAATCGCCCGGGCTATGGGCCTGGCGATCGACCATCCCTCCCGTCTAGAAGCGGGGATGATCTATCTGTTGGGTCAGCAAACCGACGAAGGCCATGTTTATTTTCCCAGCCAGGATTTGGTCGAGCAGGCGGCCGAGCTGCTCGGCGTCGAGCCGGGCTTGCTACCGGCGGCGCTGGAGCGTCTGGCGGATGACCAGCGCGTTCGGACGGATGCGCTGCCCTTGGATCGAACGGCTGCTCCGGCCGACAGTGAGCGACAGGTGGGCGAGCCTCGCCAGTTTTACCGGCAGCCG
>JAYRWF010000048.1:0-2403 GCA_041918195.1 Anaerolineales bacterium | reverse complement strand
GCCCAGTCCCTGGGCTTTATGCACTGCATCCAGCACCACCCGCCGCACACCGGCCAGGTCGCGCCCGGCGCCCAGGCTGGTCGCCGGCAGGGAATACTGCGCCCCAACGTTTTCACAGCCACCGCCTTTCAGCATCAGGTCGATCGTCAGCGGATCGCCCTCAACTTCTTCGAAGTGGATGCTTGGGAAATGGTCGCCGCCCAGGTTGTTGCCGGTGTTTTTCCCGGTCAGCGAATTGACCGAGTTGGGCCGCAGGTAAGCCCGCTTGGTAGCCTGTTCCACCGCCGTCTCGATCTGGCCGCGAAGCTGGCGGGTGCTCCATCCTTCCGGGTAATACACATAGAAGATTGGCGTGCCGGTGTCCTGGCAGATCGGGGTGCTGTTCTGGCGCGAAAGGTCGATATTCTTGATGATCGTCTCCAGCGCCCCACGTGCGGCCGTGCCCGGTTTTTCCTGCTCCACTGCCTGGCGGAGCCGGCTTTCGACGTCCGGCGGCAGGCTGGTACTGGTCAGGCGGATTAACTCTAAGATTTGTTCGGTTAAGTCTGGCATCCTACCTCCTGATAGATTTGAGCATTTCTAAGGACAATTGGCGCGGCCAGCCTTTCACCGCTGGTCTCAAATGCAAGCGCCTTTTTAACCTGTCGAATTATTATATACCGATTTGGCCTGGGGCACAAACAGCGCCAGGGCGATTGGACCGGCGAGCAGCAGCCATAAAGCGGTGGCCAGGCCAAAATGATTGGCGGCCAGGCCGATCAACCAGACCAGCGCGCCGCCCAGCAAGCCAGCCGTTGATGTAATGGCCATCACCGTGCCCGAGCGCCCGGGAACGGCCGCATACGCCTCGCCCTGCAGCACCGAATACCAGCCCATGGTTGATAGACGTACTCCGATCAGTAGGATAATTTTTGCCCAGGCGGAGGGGACGAGCAAGAAGGCGATGAATAATGGGATCACCAGCACGGCTGTTGTGCGCACCAGCTTTCGCCCGGGCAGGCGCTCCAACAACGGGATCACGACCAGGTCGGCGGTAAAACTGGCCGCCATCAGAAGCGTCAAGGCCAGGCCGGTTTGAGCGGGGCTGAGACCAACGATATCGGCCAGGTAAAGAGCGATATAACTGGTCAGCACGTCCAACATCAGGTCGCTTAATTCGAGCAGGGTTACCCAGCGCGCCAGCCCGGGAGTGCGCAGCGCCTGGCGCAGGTTGTCCCACATCCAGGTTGGCGTCTGGCCCAGGGAGGGGGCATGCGCCTCCAGGTTCGCCTGGCGGGCAGGAAATGGCCGCCGCCAGATCAACCATCCCAGGCTGCCGGCCAGCAATGCCAACCCCAGGAAGGGCCAGCGCCAGCTTAACCCGAGGGCAAACAAACCGGATAGGATCGCCGGGCCAAGCAGGTTGCCAGCCGAGCCGAAAACTGTCCAGCGCGCCATGGTTTGCGCCTCGCGCCCTGGGTTGAGATCCATCAGGGTGGCTTGAGACAGGGTGACGAAGGCGCCGGAAGCTGGAAAACCGATAAAAAAAGCGATTAAGAGTGGAAGGAATGCTGTGCTGCTGGCGGTCAGCAGCACAGCCAGGACAACCACCAGGCCGCCACCGATCACCAGATGCTTGCGCCAGGTCGAATCGCCCAATAGCATTATCGCTGGCTCGATCAGCGTAGCGCTGATTTTTGGCAGCCCGAGCAGCATGCCGACCTGGGCATAGGTTAAGCCCAGGTCCTGGCGAATGACCGGCAGGGCTGCGCCTGACAGGCCGTAGTGCAGCTCATCAAAGAACTCGACCAGCAGGAAAATAAAAGCCAGGCTGGCTGCGCGGCGAACGTTTGGTAGAGCGGGCATGCGATCGAAGCGCAGGTTTATCGCCGGCGAGCAGAGTTTTTATTCCCCCGCCTGGCTGGTTTGGTTTTATCGCCTGCCCTGGAGGTCTTGCGCAACCAATCAATTGCGCCTGGGACCTGTCGCCAGAACGAATTGAAGATTGTAGCATATTGAATGGCTTCGCTTTTATGCCCCGGGCGGATGGACTCGGGTAGTTCGGCTGGTAACCGCAGGCGTCCGCTCAGGTAATCTGGCACGTGGGCATTGCTTTTCAGCGCATGCGCCAATAAGCTCTGTGCTTCCTCCTGCTCGCCGAGTTGGCGGAAGCTGATTAGGGCGCTGTTATAAAGCCATTGGCAATCCTCATCAGCAAACTGGCGGCTGATGTCATGCGCTTCGGCCCATTGGCCCATTTCGAGGAATAAGAACTGCAGCCCAAAGCGGGTATAAAGCGGATCCTGTTCGTCCAGGGCCAGCAGCTCTTTGAAGTTTTGTACATCTTCTTCCCGGCGACCAAGAGACCACAACTCGCGCGTCATACCTGCCAGTCCGCGCAGGTAAGGACGTGCCGGCGCCTAT
>JAYRWF010000047.1:0-4084 GCA_041918195.1 Anaerolineales bacterium | reverse complement strand
GATCTACCAACGCGCCCAGGCAGCGGCAGGGACGCAACCCCTGGCCTTAACAGCACCGATCTCCGATCAGCAAGCCGCAGCAGCATCACTTGCGACCCCGATTGTTGACTTGCCCGAATATGCGCCTTCCTTGGAAGCCGCACTAGGGGAAGGAATTGAGCGCGGCGCGAGCTTACATACAGATGTCCCTTCGCGGCCCCGACTGCAGGTGGTCAAGTATACCGTCCAGGCAGGCGATACGGTTTTTGGTGTAGCAGAGAAGTTTGGCCTGAAGCCGGAGACGATCCTATGGGCCAACCAGTTTGTGCTGGGAGATAACCCGCATAACCTGCGTCCAGGGCAGGAATTGAACATCCTACCGGTGAACGGCACCTACCACCGCTGGTCGGCCGGCGATGGGCTGAATGCGGTGGCTAAGTTCTTCAGCGTCAAGCCGGAAGATATTGTCGAATTTCCTGGCAACGGGCTGGACCCGGATACGCTAGGGGATTACAGCCGCCCGAACATTGTGGCTGGGACCTGGTTGGTAATCCCAGGCGGTTCGCGGGAGTTCGTGAACTGGAGTGCACCGGAAATCCCGCGTGACAACCCAGGCGTGGCCAAAGTGCTTGGGGCAGGGGCATGTGGTTCCGTGGCGAATGGGGCGATCGGGGCAGGCGTGTTTGTGTGGCCGGCCAACAACCATTTCCTGTCCGGTTTTGACTATAACCCGGGAGCCAACCACGCTGGGATTGATGTGGATGGCGAGACTGGAGATCCGGTCTATGCAGTGGACAATGGAGTGGTTGTCTATGCCGGATGGAATGACTGGGGTTATGGCAACATGGTGGTTATTAACCATGGGAATGGCTGGCAAACCCTTTACGCCCACCTGGACCAATACTATGTCCAGTGCGGCCAGAGCGTTTACATGACCAATATTATTGGCGCTCTCGGCAACACCGGCAATTCAACCGGCTCGCACCTGCATTTTGAGATGATGTACAACGGCACGAAAGTCAACCCGCACGATTACCTGCCCTGAACGGAGTTATTGGGCCAGCAAACGGGCGTGCAATTCGGCGTAGCGGCCATCCAGGTCGAGTAATTGGGTGTGGGTACCCTGCTCGACAATCCGGCCATCTTCCAGAACATAAATGCAATCTGCCTGGCGGATCGTGCTCAAGCGGTGGGCGATCACAATTGCCGTGCGCTGGCTGAGTAAATCCGCCAGGGCAGCCTGGATGAGTGTCTCGGTGACGGTGTCGATATTGGCAGTTGCCTCATCCAGGATCAGGATACCCGGACCGGGCAATATGGCACGCGCCAGGGCGATGAGCTGGCGTTGGCCAACTGATAGATTAACTCCCCCTTCGAGTACTTTGGTATCATAACCGGCTGAAAGGCTGGAGATGAAACCATGGGCGCGAGCCAACCGGGCGGCGGTGATGACTTCATCATCGCTGGCGTCTGGTTTACCAAAGCGGATGTTATCGGCGATGGAGAGCGAGAAGAGGAAGGGGTCCTGGGGCACCAGGCGGACCTGCCGGCGGAGCGAAGCCTGGGTGACCTGGCGGATGTCCTGGCCGTCGATGCGTACGACACCCTGGGTAGGGTCATAAAAACGGGCGACCAGGTTGGCGAGGGTGGTCTTGCCGGCGCCGGTTTGCCCGACCAGAGCGATCGTCTGGCCGGGCTGGATGGCCAGGTTGAGATCGTGAATGACCTGTGGGCTATCTGGCCGGTAGCGGAAAGAAACGCTTTCAAATTCGACGCGGCCCTGAATGGGCGGCAATTCGGTGGCTCCGGGCCGGTCAGAGACGCTGAGGGGGGTATCGAGTAGCTTGAAGACTTGCTCGCCGCCAGCCATGGCTGACTGCAGGGTGGTGTATAAACGGCTCAGCTCCTGGATAGGCTGGAAGAACCGATTGACATAGGATAGGAAGGCAACTAAAACGCCCAGGGTAACGCTGCCCTGGCTGACCATCCAGCCGCCAAAACCGAGCACAATGGCGGTAGCGAGCATTCCCAGGAACTCGATGGTGGGTAGAAAGATGAAAGAAAGCGACATGGCATTGATGTAAGTGTCTCGATTGGCCAGGTTGACTTCTTGAAAGCGCTGCTGGGAGGCGTCCTCCTGGGCAAAAGCCTGGATCGCGCGCACGGCGTTTATGTCTTCTGCCAGGTTGCCGACCACGGCGGCGACGCGTGTGCGAGTCTCACGGAAGGCGCGCCGGGCCTGGCGTGAGAATAGCCAGGTCGCCAGGAGCATCAGGGGGATGACAATAAAGGTGAGTAAGGCCAGAGTCGGACTCATCGAGATCATTACTACCAAAATACCAACCAGGACGAGCAGGTCGCCAACCAGAGTGATCACGCCCTGGGAAATCAATTCGTTGATCTCGGCGACGTCGTTCATCACGCGCGAGACGGTTACGCCGACGATATGGGTATCATGATAGCCAATGCCAAGTTTTTGGAGGTAGCGGAAAACCTCGGCGCGCAGGTTGGCCAGGACGCGCTGGCCAACCCAAGAGAGCAGATAACGCTCGCCGCTGACGCCCAAATAGAGGGCGACGTAGGCAAGGCCAATTTGCAGGGCGGTGGTACCCAGGCCAGGCAGGTCGCCAGAGGTGATATTTTGGTCGATGGCGGTTTTGACCAGGTAAGGGATCAGCAGGGTCATAGCCGTCTGGAGCAAGGTCATTATGAAAGCGAAGATCATGCGCAGGCGGTACGGTCCCAGATAGGAGAGCATGCGGCGCAGGATAGGCCAGTTAAAGGCGGCGCCTTCGATATCTTTGCTGCCAAAGTTTTCCAGCGCGCCGCGCGGGCCCATACCGGCTGGACCGGCGCCAATTGTGAAACTCATCGGCTGGCCTCCTGGTCGGATTTTGACTCCGGTTGGTTTGACTCTTGAGGAGCGAGCTGTTGGTGGTAGATTTCAGCATAGAGCTGGGATTGCTGGAGCAGCTCGGCATGCGTGCCGCGGGCAGCGATACGACCCTGGTCGAGAACCAGGATCAAGTCGGCGCGGCGGACCGTGCTGAGACGGTGGGCAATGACAAAGGTGGTACGTCCTTGCATCAGGCGGGTGAAGGCCTGCTGGATGAGCGCCTCGGTGGATGTATCGACCGAGGCAGTGGCGTCATCGAGGATCAAGATGCGTGGGTCGAGGAGCAAGGCACGGGCAATCGCCAGGCGCTGTTTTTGGCCACCGGAGAGGGTCACGCCGCGCTCGCCGATGCGGGTTTCGTAACCATCGGATAACTGGCAGATGAACTCGTGCGCCTGGGCAGCCTGGGCAGCGGCAACCATTTCTTCCTGGCTGGCGGTGGGTCGTCCAAAGGTAATATTTTCGCGCACGGTGCCAGAGAACAAGATGGTTTCTTGCATAACGATCCCAATCTGGGTGCGTAGGGATTGCAAGTTGACCTGGCGGATGTCGTGACCGTCAATCAGGACACGGCCAGCGGTGGGGTCGTAAAAGCGAGGGATCAGGCTGATAATGGTGGATTTGCCTGAGCCGGTCTTGCCCAGCAGGGCAATGACCTGGCCAGGGTGGGCTTCAAAATCCACACCGTTTAAGACGCGGGCTAACTTGTGGCTTTTGCCATAGGAGAAGGAAACGCCTTCAAAGCGGACATTGCCTTGCAGTGGTGGGAGGAGGTCAGCGCCAAGGCTATCCTTGACGTCTGGAACCGCGTCGAGGATTTCGAAGATTCTTTCGGCGGCTGAGGCAGCGATGGCAACAGCCGGGATGACCAGGCCGAGGCGGCGGACTGGCTCGACCAGGAGGCCGAGGTAAGTAGTGAAGGCGACCAGCTCGCCCAGGCTAAGTTCGCCCTGGATCACCAGCGAACCGCCATACCAGATGATGAAGACGGAGCCCAGGTTGGCAATCAAGAGCAGGAGCGGAGCCTGGATTGCCTGGAGGCGGGCAGAGGTGGAAGCGAGCTGGAACCAGGTATTATTTTGCTGGTTAAAATGGGCAATTTCGGCTGGCTCTTGGGCAAAGGCTTTGACCACCCGGGCGCCGCGCAGGTTCTGCTCAACCAGGGTGGTGAGGGTGGCAAGCTGCTTTTGGATGCGTAAGGAGAGCGGG
>JAYRWF010000046.1:0-1628 GCA_041918195.1 Anaerolineales bacterium | reverse complement strand
TGGGCGGCTGCCTGCAGCGCGCCAGGGTAATAGAAGGCGTCCGGGTGCAGCCAAGCGACCAGCTCGCCGCTCGCCTGCGATAGCCCGATCTGCAGAAGTTGGTTGAGCTTGTGCTGTAAAGTTAATGAGGCATCGGGAGCGATGTTGGTGGATGGTACATCTGCGCTTCGACTGCGTTCAGCGTGCCTGGCTTGTGAGTCGCCTTGGACGTAGTCGAAGGATTCCGGATCGACCTGGATTAATTTCAGGCTTCCGGCATACTTTTGTAAAATTTCCAGGCTGCCGTCGGTCGAACCGCCGTCGAGTACCAGGTATTCCAGGTTTGGGTACTCCTGGTCAAGTACTGAGCGCAGGCATTCCTCCAGGAATTGGACCTGGTTCAAGCAGGGGGTGATCAGGCTGATTTTGGGCCAGCGAACAGGGGCGTTTTCGGTCATAAACTCTCGGATTCGGGGGGTAGGATAGAAATCTGGCATTCGCCGGGTAAATTGGCGACGCCGAAATGGATGATTTGAACCGGTTCTTTAATCCGGCGGAAGACGACGGCGAATTTCCCGGCGTTGGGCAGGTTGCCCAATACGCTGATCCGGGCGTCAAGCTCGGGGTGGGTGTACAGGCTGCGCCGGGCGAAATCGCGCCGCGAAATGGTGGTGAAGCCGACGTTGAAGGAATACTCGCCGGGCAGGACCTCCAGGCTGATCTGCTGGCGGAATCGCACCCGGCTGCCTTTGGCGACCTGGCTGGGCGCCGGGCTGCCATACAGCAGGCTGTTTTTCCCGTGGACGATAATTCCTTTTTCGTTGACGATTTCCGCCCCGCCAATCGGGACTTCCAGGTCTTCGAAAGTTTCAAATTCGAAGAAGAAATTGGCCGCCTGGCCTTGCTGGAAGACCAGGCAGGCCTGGCCGTACTCATCGGTCAGCGCCACACCCCGGCAGATTGCTTTCCCGTCGTGGACCTGGGCTTTATCAGCGATATCCAGGAAGGCCTCCGCTGCAGGCCAGAAGTCCTGCTCAATCGGAGGCAGGTAGGTCGCCGCTTCCGGCGGCAGCGCTTCGGGCTCGGCCAGGTTGATGTTTTCGGCCGCCTGGCGGACGAAATAATAACGCTTGACTGCTTCGATCGCCGAGCCCAGGAAGGCGGCCTCGCCGTCTTTGAGTAACAACGCTCGCTCGCAGAACTGCTCGACCTCGTTCATGGCATGCGAGACCAAAAGTATCGAAGCGCCCTTGGCGCGTAACTGTTCCAGCCGGCGATAGCACTTCTGGCGGAAGAAGATATCACCCACCGCCAGGGCCTCATCGACCAGCAGGATGTCGGCGTCCACGCTGGCGGCTACGGCAAAAGCCAGGCGCACGAACATTCCCGAAGAATAGACCTTGACCGGTTGGTCGATGAATTCACCGATGTCTGCAAATGCGGCGATCTCGTCAAACCGCTCGAGCATCTCGGCGTGGCTGATCCCCAAAATCAGCCCGTTCAGAAAGACGTTCTCACGGCCGGTAAATTCTGGGTTGAACCCCGAGCCGAGCTCGAGCAAGGCCGCCACCCGGCCATTGACGCTGACACGGCCGGTGGTGGCCTGGGTCGTCCCGGCCAGGATTTGCAGCAAGGTGCTTTTCCCCGAG
>JAYRWF010000045.1:0-6464 GCA_041918195.1 Anaerolineales bacterium | reverse complement strand
CCGTGATCACTCTCTCCCGCCAGCTTGGCAGCGGCGGCGACGAAATCGCCGCCCTGGTCTGCCAGATCGCCGGTTACCGCCTGTGCGATAAGCACGTGTTCGAGCGGGCCGCCACCGAAGCCGGGCTGACCGACCAGGAAATTATCGACTTTTCCGAAGAGAACTATAAAGTTAAATCCTTCTTCGAGCGCCTGTTCGAGCCGCGCAAGCCACTCGCCGAGGCCCGCATCTGGACCGAGGATGCCAGCGGGGTGCGCATCCTCGAGCAGCGCCCGCTGAACGCCGAGCATGCCCTGTTCATCGCCCAGCAAGCCATCCGCACCGCCTACCAGCTCGGCGACGCCCTGATCCTGGGGCGCGGTGGGCAGGTCGTGCTCAAGGAATACCCCGACGTACTGCACGTGCGGGTCGAAGCCCCGTTAGAAGATCGTCTGCTGCGCGTCCGCAACGGCCCGAAGATGGCCCACCTGTCCTTCGGCAACGCCCTGGAGGAGCGCCGCTATGCCCAGAAGCTGATCGAAGAAAGCGACCAACTCTCCGCCAGCTACCTGGAGCAGTACTACCAGGCTTACTGGGCTGATCCCGGGCTGTATCACCTGGTGCTCAACACCGGCAAGCTGGATTTCGAGGACGCCGCTCACACCCTGATCGCTGCGGGCAGGCAATTGGAAAAATTACGCTAATGTGGCTAAAGTGCTCTTTTTATTGCCAGCAGAGTGATATCATCGAACTGCCTGGCGTTGCCTCGAAATTGGCCCACAGCCTGCTCAATCTGTTCGAGCAACTCACAGGGCGGTAGCTCGCTCCGTTTGACAATCTCCAACAAGCGGCCTTTGCCAAACACTTCTTCTACAGCATTGATTGCATCCGGGACGCCATCGGTGAAAGCCAGGAGCAGATCATCCTTCTCCAGGTCGATTTGCTCCACACCGTAATCAGCGCCTGGGATAACGCCGACCGCCGGCCCGGTGCGCCGGAGCGGGAAGATCGAGCCGCCCGGCTTGACCCACAGCGGCGCTTCATGACCGCAGTTCATGTAGTCCAGCCTGCCACCCTGTGGGTTGAAGATGCCGATGAACAGGGTGGCAAACATACTGGCCTCAGCGTGCACATCTGCGATATAGTCATTGGTAAACGTGATTACCTGGCTCAAACGCTCCGCCGGGTTTAACATCGCTGGGTTCTCCCCGTGACGGGTGAGCTCGCTGCTGGCAATCGCCCGGATCAGGCTGCGGAACAGGCTCATGAACAGGGCTGCCCCTACTCCTTTGTCGCAAACGTCGCCAATCAAGCACATCAGGTTACCATCCGGCAACCAGAAAACGTCGTAGAAGTCCCCTGCCACCTCGTGGGAGGCTTTGAAATAAGCCGCGATCTCCCAACCCGCCACCTCGGGCAGCTCGGCTGGGAGGAATCCGGCCTGGATTTCGCGGCCGATCTCCAGCTCGCGCTGCATGCTTTTCAGGTAGATCTGCTCGAGATCGCGTAAGCGCTTCTTCTCCAGGCTGCTGGAAAGGCGGGCACGCAGCAAAGCAAGCTCAAATGGCTTGGGCAGGTAATCTTCTGCGCCCAGCGCGATGCCCCGGACGACGCTGTCCAGGTCATTATTGGCCGAAATGACGATCACCGGGATATCGCGGGTCTTTGCGCAAGCCTTGAGCCGGCGCAGCACTTCGAAGCCGTCCATCACCGGCATGCGGATATCGAGCAGGACCAAATCAGGCGCTTCACAATCGACTTTATCGAGCGCATCCTGCCCATCGAAGGCGGAGACCGTCCGGTAATCCAGGTCTGCCAGCTCCTGCTCCAGGGTATCGACGTTGAAAGGCTCGTCGTCCACAATCAAGATTTTCGGCGCAGCCATGCTTCACCCCAGGTGTGTGTGTAACTTCTTGAATAGCAAGTCTTCATCAACCGGCTTGGTCAGGTAATCGCTGCAGCCGGCGGCGAGCGCCTTTTCAACGTCGCCCGGCATGGCATGCGCGGATAGACCAATCACCGGCAGACCAAGCCGCATGCTTCGAATGCGGCGCGCAACTTCATACCCATCCAGCACGGGTAGGGATATGTCCAGTAATACCAGGTCGGGGCGCTGCTGCTCGGCCAATGCCAGGCCCTGGGCGCCGTCTTTGGCCACCAGCAGGTGATACTCATCTTCCAGGAGCTGGACGAGCAAGTCGATATTCAGATCCACGTCTTCAACGATCAGGACGGTCTTCATGCTGCGCTCCTCAGCAGGCGGTGGATTTCTTCGACCAACTTCTCGCCCTCGAAGCCTTGCTTTTTCAACACTGCCGCCACCGTAGCGTTGAGCCAGGCGGTTTCGGCAGTGCTCAAATCTTTGGCGCTGATCACGATCACCGGCAGGTCACGCGTCCCCGGATCCGCCCGCAGCCGCTCGATCACCCCAAACCCATCCAGGTTGGGCATCAGCAGGTCAAGCAGCAGCAAGTCGGGCGGTTGTGCGGCAATCCGCTCCAGGCCAGCCAGCCCGTCCGGCGCGCTTTCCAGGCTGAACTCAGTTTCCGACAAAGATTGGCGCAGCAGATCGGCGACCTGGGGGTCATCATCAACCAACAGGATGCGCTTGGGGCGCCGCCCGTTATGCAAGATCAGCCGCTTGAGCACCTCCTGGACGGCTTTCGGATCCAGCGGCTTGAGCAGGTAATCCGCCGCGCCGAGTTGAAAACCGAGCGCTTTCTTGTCCACGATGGTGTGCAGAATGACCGGAATTGCGGCCGTAAACGGGTCGTTCTTCAGATCATGGAGAACTTGCCAGCCATCCATCCCCGGCATCAAAATATCCAACAGGATCGCCTGCGGCAGCTCCTGGCGGGCTTTCTCCAGGCCATCCAGGCCGTTGCGACAACCGCTGATTTCAAACTCCTGTGGGTCGAGGTTTTCCTGGAGCAAGTAAACGGCATCCAGGTCGTCATCAATCACCAGGATATGTTTCTTCACCTGGCCGGGCGGGCTCCCCGGGGCGCTCGCAGAAACCGGCTCCGGCGGCTGGGGCCGGAGGGGTGCTCCCGCCAGGTCGCCGGGAGCCACCTGCCGGCGATATTGGATTGGGATTCGCACGGTGAAATTGGAACCCTGGCCCGGCTCGCTCTGGACGCTGATATCACCACCCAACAGGCGAGCCAGGTTGCGGCTAATCGTCAAACCTAAACCCGTGCCGCCATATTTGCGCGTGGTGGTAGGATCGGCCTGCTCGAACTCCTTGAAAATTTGCGGCAAGGCCTCGGCGCTGATGCCGATGCCGGTATCAGACACCGAGATGCACAGATCCTCGCCTTCCTGCCACACCGACAGGCTGATTTTCCCGGCGTGGGTAAACTTGGCCGCGTTGCTGAGCAGGTTGAGCACGATCTGGCGCAGCTTATCCTGGTCAGAGTAGAGCGTGGTGAGGCGCTCATCGACCTGTTTTTCGAGCCGGACGTTGGGCTGGATCAGGGGTTGGGCCAGGTTGGCGCACAGCTCGATCAGCGGGGCCAACCGGAAGGTGGCAGGCGCCACATCCATCCGGCCGGCTTCGATCTTCGCGATATCCAGGACGGTATTGATCAAGTTGAGCAAGTTATCCGCGCTGATCAGCACTTTATCGAGGTTTTCGATTTGCTTCTCGGGCAGCAAGCCTTCCCCCTTGCGGCGCACGATCCGGGTGAACCCGATGATCGCATTGAGCGGCGTGCGCAGTTCGTGGCTCATATTGGCCAGGAAGGTGCTCTTGGCCTGGTTGGCTTGTTCGGCCTCGGCTTTGGCCTTGCGCAGCGCTTCCTCGGATTCGCGCAGCTCGATTTCCACCCGCTTCCGCTCGCTGATATCGCGGATCACTTCGATCGCGCCGGCCAGCTTGCCTTCCGCATCGTACAGGGCAGAAGCGGTAGCGTAGAGGTAATGGCCGCCCTCCTTCAATGCCGGGGTGTAGGTTTCGCCGCTCAAGATAGCGCCTTCGCGCTGGATATGGGCGTATTTTTGCTCAAATTCTTCACGCGGCAGCCAGACCAGGTCGATTAAGATCGGCCGCCGCTCGCCGTAGAAGGGCAAGGCATATTCATAATCGCCCTTGCCGAGCATTTCGACCGCCGGGACCCCAGTCATCTCCTCGATGGCATGGTTCCAGGCGATCACCTTGCCTTCCTGATCGATCACCAGCGTGGCATCCGGCAAGAACTCGATAATGTTGGCCAGGCGGCGGCGGGTCTCGCGAGCGTCCTGCTCCTGGCGCTTGATTTCTTCAAATAGCTGGGCGTTGTGCAAAGCCGCGCCGACCCCGACCGCAATTGTGCTCAGCAGGCGGGCATCCGCCTCGCTGAACATGCCCTCCTGGGCGGTGCTCTGCACGCTCAGGACGCCGACCGCTTCGCCGCCCACCACGATCGGAACGCCCAGGTAAGACAAAGGCAGGTTGCCAATCACCCGCGCCCCAATTTCCAGGAGTTGCTGACCGAGATCCTGGTTGATCCGCAGGGGTTGGTTGGCTTTCATGACCCGGCTGGTCAATCCATCGCCAAAGTGAATCGGGGTGAGATCTTCCCCAAAAGTGTAGGGGAAGTGGATCATCGCCCGGTCCTGATCCAGCAAGGCCACATAAGCGATATCGGCGTGGAACAAAGCCCGGATCTGCTCCCCGACCAACGGGATCAGCGCCGAGGGATCCAGCTCGCTGGCCAGGGCGGCAGCCACCGTGTTGACCGCTACAAGCTCGTTGTTGCGCTGTTCCAATCTCAAGTTGGAAGATTGCAATTCCTGGGTTCGTTCGGCAACCTTCTGCTCAAGGGTCACGTTCTGCCCTTCCAGTAGTTTTTGAGCCTTGAGCAGCTCGGACTGGGCGCGGCGTTCGTTCGCGATCAGCCGTTCTTGCAAACGGTAAAACTGGATCGTGATCGTCATCACCGTGGCCAATAACATCAGGATCGTGGTCAGGGTTACCCCTTGACCGGAGAAAACCGCTTCGGGAACCAAAAACCCTTGCTCGACCAGGAATGCAGTCCCGGCGGCCAGCAAACCGCTGAAGACTGCCGTGATAATGCTGGCCCGCTTTCCTGCCAGGAAGAGCAGCAAGATCGGAATCACCAGCAGGTAAAGCGGGCCGGCGCCGCTCAACCCGCGGATCGCCAGGTTAAGCAGTGCCGCGCTATACCCAATCACCCCCAAACCAGCGACGCGAATATTAAGAGGCAGCCTGGTCAGCACTGCCAGGGCGAGCAAAAAAAACTCGGCGACCGAAAAAGCAACGGCAATCGGTCGCAGGCTTGGGTCAGACAGCGCGTTGACGATAATGTTCCCGATCGCGGGAATGGAGGCCACCGCCACAACGCCCAAAAAGACATTCAGGATTTTGGTGCGCCACTGCCGCAGGATGGTCTGCGGATCGTCAGGTTTCGCAGTTCCCAAAGCTCGACTCAATCTCATCCTTCCAGGTTTTCCAAATCGGCCTGGTCCTGCGCCCGGCCAGACGCCCGCTTATTCCGCTTCAGATTCTCCAGATCGATGAAATTCACCGCCAGGTCATCCAACTCGATCACCAACCGCGTGCCATAACAAGCCTCGAAATCGACTCCGGGTAAGGTAGTCAGTAAATCGATCCGCCTGGGCGGGTAGCCAAGCTGGATAATCGTATCAACTTCCAAGAAATCAGCTTCTTTCAGCCCTAATGTTCCGAAGCCAAATTGCTGCAAAGCTGACACAATCCGAGCGGCGTTGTCAGGCTTCATCTCAATCCAGACCTCCAGATCCTTGGTATAACGCGGATAGCCGTGGATTGCCACAGCTTAAGCACCCACGACCAGGTAACGCACCTGGTTATCGTTTAAGGATTGTATAAATTCTTTGAAGTCGGG
This sequence comes from Anaerolineales bacterium, assembly GCA_041918195.1. Lineage (GTDB taxonomy): Bacteria > Chloroflexota > Anaerolineae > Anaerolineales > UBA4823 > CAZAGA01. The sequence goes on along the minus strand of JAYRWF010000045.1, from coordinate 618 downwards.
ATTCAGCATCGCCTCTCCAAAGGTGATACTCTGTGCGGATCGATTCCAGGGCTTCCAGGCGTTCCTGGTAGGAGCGTGTGCGCCAGTAAGCCAGGTCGTTACCTGGATCGCCAAGGCGCAACTTTTACACCACTGGTGCAATCAAGCGGCCGGGGAGGGTTGATTCAGCCATAACGCAATTATATCTTACTGGCTCCAATCCGTCGGTGTGCGCTCCCAGCGGTGGGCTTTCAAGGCGGTGTGCAGCCCGGCGTCGAGCGGCCCGGCGACTGAGGCCCCCAGGTTCGATTCGACATGGCGCCGCTTGCGCATCCCGGGGATGATCGTGCTGACGTCCGGGTTATTCAAGATGAAACGCAGCGCCATCTCGGCCATGCTCATCCCGGGCGGGAGGAGCGGCTTGAGCGCATCGGCGCGCGCCACGCTGGCTTTCAGATTCTCGGGGACGAAGTAAGAGCTGCGCCAGTCATCGGCCGGCCAGGTGCTCTCCAGGGTCAGCGTCCCGGTCAGCGAACCTTCGTCGAACGGCACCCGGGCGATCACCGCCACGTCCATCTCCCGGCAGGCCGGGAACAACTCGTCCTCCGGGTTTTGGTCGAAGATGTTATAGATCACCTG
>JAYRWF010000044.1:0-2856 GCA_041918195.1 Anaerolineales bacterium | reverse complement strand
GCACCCCTTCGCGCCCGCCGAGCAGCTGGCCGGTTATGCCGAGCTGAACGAGCAGCTCTGCGCCTGGCTGAGCCAGGCCACGGCTAATCTTCCGCCTTGCAACCGGGTGGTTGCCAACAGTCCCCGGCCGGGATTGCGACCATAGGATTGAGTCAACTTTTCAACGTTGCTCCAGGAATCCTCGTGCCAAAAGCTGTAGTAAAAAGATCCATCCTCCGGATCCACTCCAACCAGGTGCAAGTTACTTAGTTCGCCCAGGCCATCCACTGTCGCACCAAAAGGCAGGCTGATCTCGTTCCAACCTGGAATACGAGCTGCTGGACTCCAGGCACCGCCCGTCAGAGGTTGTATCCTCTCCCAAATGGTAGCCCGGTTGGTGTTTCCCTGGGCGTAAAGCAGGTGAATTTTGTCGCCAATCAACATGACGCGCGGCCAATCGTTGCCCGGGCCAGCCAGGACTAGCGGGGCACTCCAGGAACGCCCTCCGTCGGTTGAGTACATGTAAATGATCCCCTGGGGAACCTGGTTGCCGCTGATGGCTGTCTCTGACCAGACCAAATACAGAGATCCGTCTGGGGTAACTACAAGGGAAGGGTGGTCGATACTGTTCAGGCCTTCCCGCTCTGCGTCGAATATCAACTCAGGGATTTCCCAGGATTGGCCGCGATCGGTGGAGGTCGTCAGGTAAATCCCACGTCCCTCATTAATTGGGATGGCATAGGCCAGGTATAGACGCCCAGACGCGTCCTGTCCGAGCTGAGGCCAGGATGCGTAAGCATTCGTCGATAGCACCTGGCTTGGAAACCACTCGCTGGCCACCCCAGCTTTTTCAATCGGCGCCCGGCTGTACAAGATGTCGCCTTGTTCACCCCCGCTCCATGCCAGATGGATCAAGTTTGATTTTTCATCCAAAAGGATAGCGGGTTGGCGGATGATTTCAGCCGCCCTGCTGCGGATGATTTCCGTTAGCTCGATCTGGCTGGGTCCGGCGGTATAGGCCAGGTCCTCCCAGGCTGAATACTGCATGGATGCACCTAACCAGGGCAAGTTTTCATTTGCCGGGTTACCTAGAGTAAAGACCAGGTGCGTGCGGCCGTCGCTTTCCATGGCCAGAGCGAATTCTTCGGCGGATTGACTGGATTGGAGCAGGGCCAGGGATTTTCCCCAGGCTGGCGCAGGGGCGAAGGCAAATTCGGTGATCGGCTGCTCTAGTTGGGTAACCCAGATCTCTCCCGTCGAGTCGTATCCGGCTATGGCCAGGCGACCAGCTCCAAAAGCCGCGTGCAGGTCGGTCAAGACTACCAGACCGGGCCGGCTGGGATTGTCAAAGCTGAAGTTTTCAATTACCGGGATTGACCATTGTTGTTTTTCAACATCCCAGGCCGAAAGGCTCAAGCTGCTGGTACCCTCTCCCCACAACCAATAAATTCGTCCTTCATCCGCCTCAGGCCAAAAAACATCATTCAAGGGGCAAACTTCGAGATTGGGATAGATTTGCTCCGGGCTGCTCCACCCTTTTGCAGGAGATAAACCTGTCTCTCCAGCTGGCGATGTCTCCGCTCCTGCTGCAACTTCCGGCTGGTTCCAGGCTTGTTGGTAAAGGTTGCAACGACCCAGGTTGGCTGCCTGCCAGATGCTCAGGCGCTGCGAAGGAATTGCCGCCTGTCGCAGGCTAGCCATCGGGCCAATCTCGTTTTCGAAAACTTGGGCTCCCTGCCAGGAGACAAGATCTGGCTGGCTGTTCGGGTAATTTCCCTGGACTACCAGCGTTTCTCCCAGGTAAGGGTCGGTCCAGATCACAGTCTGGTTCGATCCACCGTCATCTGCAATGCTGATCTCCAGGTTTCCTGGACTCAAAAGTCGGTAGTAGATCGAAGAATAGATGTTTTGAGCGGCTCCCCAGCCGGTTCCACCAGTAAGTAGTTGTTTAACGTAAACACCCGACGGGCTGGTCAGTGTGTTAATCCGGCGCACATAGGCCAGTCGTAATCCACCGCTGACTGGTGCATCGATAGAGTAGGCTAAAGCATCTTCGGCTAATAACTCAGGCGTGGTCCAGAAGGAGTCGCCAAACAGCATCTTGGCATGGTATAAAGAGTTGTAGGGGCTGCTTTGGCCTGGCGAGGCTTGCCAGAAGGCATGCAGCCACCCAGAGCGATCGTATAAAATAACCGGCATCTGCGCTGGACCATTAAGAAGTGGGGTTACCGCAGGTTGGGACCAGCTTGCTCCATCAAAGACCGTGCTGACCAGTCCATCGAAACGATCCATCCAGAAAACCTGCAGCGCCTGGTTCGGGCCGCTGAAAATCCTTGGCTGGCTGGCTGCCCCAGAGCGCGAGATATTTTCGGGGGTGGACCAGGTCGTTTGCTCGGGTTGAGTTTGCTGGCTTGACGCTGCCTGGAAGGCATGGATCGGGATCAGGTTGACCAGTAAAGATATCCCAAGCAGGATAGGGAGAATTCGCAATCGGATCAAGCTCACCTTATTTTGCCTCCAGGTCGCTTTGGATTTGGATTTCACGTTGGCTGAGTTCATTGAGCACCTGGACAATCACCCAAAAAGTAAATAATTGGAACCCGAGTAGAGTAGTCATGCTGCCTGCCAATAGGTAGAGCCACAATCGCTCGATCGACCAGCCGCCCAGGCCCAGGAAAAAGCTGGTCAGGCCGATCGCTAAACCGCCGGCAAGGCATAACAATCCCATCCACCAGAAATGCGTTTCCAGCGGTGTCTTGAGCAGAGGTTTGCCAAACAAGCCCTGCCGGATTGGACGTTTATGGAATAAAGCCACCAGGTAGTTGAAAGTAACCCCCAGGGCAAACAAATTAATACCTCCCAACACCAGCACAACTG
>JAYRWF010000043.1:0-2371 GCA_041918195.1 Anaerolineales bacterium | reverse complement strand
GTCGAAGGCAGCCCCTACGCCATTGGTTACTTCGGCTTCGCTTACTACACCGAAGAACAAGCCCGCCTAACCGCCCTGTCGATCGGCGGCGTCGCTCCCGATGCCCAGACCGCCGAAGATGGCAGCTATCCCCTGGCTCGACCGCTGTTCATCTACTCAGATGCTGCTATTATGAAAGCCAAGCCCCAGGTTGCACAGTTCATCGCCTTTTACCTGACCCGCGTCAACGAAGTCATTGGCGATGTCGGCTACTTCCCAGCCTCCGCCGATGCCTTGCTCGCTGCTCAGCAAGCCTGGCTCGACGCTATGAAGTAACCAAATCTGTATCCCTGAATTCTTTTGGATGGTTTGCGGGGTTTGCCCCGCAAACCATCCAACTATGAAGAGCAGATTAAGATCCTTATGACAGACATCTCTATCACCAGTGAAGAAATTCACCCAAGCGCGATCAGCCTGCTTCGCAAGCCGCGGCCAAAAGAGAAATTTATCCAGGGCTTGTTATTTTTCTGCGGCGCCTTATCGATATTAATCACGATCGGTATCGTAGTTATCCTTTTTGAAGAGGCTTGGCGCTTTTTTGGCTCCCCGGGAGTATCGCTGGTGGAGTTTTTCACAGGGAAAGTCTGGCAGCCAACGATCGGCTTGTTCGGGGTGTTGCCGTTATTTTCGGCCACATTGATAACAACACTGATAGCCATGCTGGTGGCTTTGCCGCTTGGTCTGGGGGTCGCGATATACCTGAGCGAATATGCCAGTAGACGAGCTCGCAGCATTCTGAAACCGATCCTGGAAATCCTGGCCGGCATTCCCACGGTCGTTTATGGCTACTTTGCGCTGACTTTTATCACCCCAATCCTGCGTAACGTCTTTGGTGAGGGCATTGTCAGCATTTACAATACTGCCTCAGCTGGGCTGGCGATGGGCATTTTAATCTTACCTTTGATCAGCACCATGGCTGAAGATGCCCTGAGCGCCGTCCCCCGCTCGCTGCGTGAAGCAGCTTATGGCTTAGGCGCTACCAAGTTAGAAGTAGCAATCAAAATCGTCGTTCCAGCCGCAATTTCTGGAATCGCGGCAGCATTACTGATCGGCCTCTCCAGAGCAATTGGCGAAACAATGATCGTGGCAATTGCGGCTGGCGCAGGTCCAAATTTAACCCTGAATCCATTCAATTCGGCTGAAACCATGACCGGCTATATCGTTCGGATCAGTGGTGGCGACCTGTCTTATGATACGCTGGATTACACAAGTATTTATGCCCTGGCGTTGGTGCTCTTCCTGATTACCCTGGGCTTAAACCTGATCAGCCAGCGGATTGTTCACCGTTTTCGTGAAACCTACGAATGAACCTTATGTCTGAAACTCGAATTCCTCAAAATTCTGACCAGCCCCCGGCTTTTGATCCAGTATATTCAGCCAACCTTCCCGCGCGCCATCGGTTGGCGCGGGCCTGGTTATTCGTATTTCAATTCTCGACAATCGTTGGGATTATTGCTCTTTTGGCACTGCTCTATAACATAATCAATGATTCGTCTGGTTTTGTGGCTTTTAAAACCAAGAAAGACCCGAATGTCGTCACTGGTGGTGTCCCGATCTCAGAATTAAGCCGCCCGCAGCTCGAAAAAATACTGCGAGAAAACTTAACCACTAACCGGGTTCGCACGATCGAGAAAGAAAAATTACTCGGCGAGCGCAGTGAACAGGATTTGAGCGGGATTATCACCCTGGAGGTTATCAAACCAACTGTCGAGCAAACCTGGGGGCTGGTTGAATCCCTGCTCTACCGCGAGCGTATCTACCAGACGGTGGCAACAGAGTATCCTGGTGCGTACCTACAATTTCGATTTTGGATGACAAGTAATTTTATTTCATCATCCCAATCCAGTGAACCGCTGGTTGCCGGTGTGCGGACTGCCATCCTGGGTTCGTTGTGGGTAATTCTTTTCACCCTTATCTTTGCATTTCCAATTGGTGTTGGCGCAGCGATTTACCTGGAAGAATATGCTTCAGGAGATCGTTGGATTAACCGTGTCATCCAAACAAATATCAACAACCTGGCTGCAGTCCCATCGATTATCTATGGAATCCTGGGCTTGACCATCTTTGTCCGCCTGCTAGAGCCACTGACCAGCGGTTCATTTATTGGGTTAAGTAGCTCTACCACAGCTAATGGCCGGACAATTCTGTCCGGGTCACTGACCCTGGCAATCCTCGTGTTGCCCATCATCATCATCAACGCCCAGGAAGCTATTCGTGCCGTTCCAAACTCGCTTCGCCAGGCCAGCTATGGGTTAGGGGCAACAAAATGGGAGACGGTATGGTCGCATGTCTTGCCAAACGCCATTCCAGGAATCCTGACGGGCACTATCCT
>JAYRWF010000042.1:0-5688 GCA_041918195.1 Anaerolineales bacterium | reverse complement strand
CGGCGAATACAAAGCCTACATGCAGCGCACCGGCCGCTATTTTCCAAAGTTCTAACAGGAGCAGCACAATGACCGTCAAAATTTCCCAATCACTGGAAGGCGTATCTGAAACCCTGCTCATCACCCTGCTGGCGCGGGCGCGCGAGTCGCAGCGCCCGGATGGCTTGATCAAAGACCAGGCCGCGCAGGACATGGTTAAGCAACTGGATTACGATTTTTCGCGCATTCACATGCAACGGCATGATGAAGTGGCCGTCATCATCCGCATGCGCAAATTCGACAACATTGTGCGCCAGTATATGACGCGTAACCCGCAGGCGGCTGTGGTTCACATCGGCTGCGGGCTAGATACCCGTTTTGAGCGCGTGGATGATGGGCGCGTCGAGTGGTTTGACCTGGATATGCCAGATGTCATGACGCTGCGGCAAAAGCTGCTCCACATCTCGAATAGCCGCTACCACACCCTGGCCATCTCAGTATTTGAGGAGGCCTGGTCGGAGGAGGTGGCGCGCTGCCAGCCACACGCCCTCCTGTTCATCGCCGAGGGCGTGCTGCCGTACTTTGAAGAGGCGCAGGTCAAGGGGCTGTTCCTCAGGCTGCGCTCCCGTTTTCCCGGCTGCGAACTGGTGAGCGATGTTCATACGCCCTTTGTGGTATGGGCCGACAACATCCACCTGGCCCTTTCCAAAGTGAAGGCGCGCATGCACTGGAGCGTCAAGCAGCCCAGCGAGGTAGAAAATTGGGCCGAGGGCATTCGCCTGCTGGAAGCCTGGAACTATATGGACGAGGAGACCGCCAATCTGAAGGCCTTTCGGATTATGCGCATGATCCCAGGGTTGGCCAAAGCAAGCAGTATCTGCCATTACCGGCTGGGAGGGTCAGCATGAAGATGACCAACCGCTGGAACCGCTTGATCTACCGCCTGTGGGCGCCGATCTACGATTCTACCGTGGGGCATTTCTTTCTGCCGGGTAGAATGCGGGCGATTGAAATGCTGAATCTCCAACCCGGTGAGCACGTTTTGCTGGTGGGAGTGGGCACGGGCGCTGATTTGCCGCTGCTACCCAAGGGCGTACAGGCTGTGGGCGTAGACATCAGCGCCGACATGCTCGCCAAAGCGCGCCGAAAGTTACCGCTGCCTGGTCTGGAGGTAACCTTGCTTCAAGGCGATGCCCAAAAGCTATTGGTAGACGAGGCTGCCTTTGATGTGGTGATTTTCAACCTGATTTTGAGCGTAATCCCGGACGGGGCGGCCTGCTTACGCGAGAACCTGCGCGCCCTCAAACCTGGTGGCCGGGCAGTTGTGTTCGACAAATTTCTACCGGATACTGGCCGCCTGACCCTGGGGCGACGACTGCTCAACTTGGGAAGCACGCTCTTTGGCACCGACATCACCCGCCGCTTCGGCGACCTGGCGCGAGGTGCGAAAATCCAAATTGTGCAGGATGAGCCATCCCTGCTGCACGGAACGTATCGAGTGATCTTGTTGAATGGCTAATCATCCTCCCAACTTAGCTTGTGTCGCTGCTGTGCCTGATCTTCTCCAATCCCGACCCGAGGCAAGTTATAAAGTCTCCGCTTGCGAATTTCCAGGGTATGCTCCTTTTCATCCCAGACATCTGCAGCAGTTACAAAGGTGCGACAGCGATCGAACGTCCCAGGTAGATCGTGCGAGAACTGCTGGCGCAGCGCGCTGGCAATGACCACCCAACCGCCCATCGTGCGCTGGTCAGCAACCCGGTCTAGGAAAAGGTTGGCAGCCTGTGAAGGTTCATTACCAACCTGGGCTCCGATCGCATCCAGCAGGCGAAAGGAGATACGCCCGGTAAGCAAGGGGGAAAGAAGGCCGTAGGCTGCCTCCACCTGCCGGTCTGATACCAGCCGGGTAAGCCGTTCTCCCAATTCGCGGGCGTCGTGAATTCTCATACTTTACGCCTTGCCAGCTTTGATCACAAGACTTTAAATCATCATAGCATAAAATACCTGAAACTGCGCCTCGCACTCCGGGTAGGTCTATTTCGGGGCGAAACTAGAAAGGAACCAACCGGATCCGCGGGGAAAGAGGCGCTCCATAAACTTTCCCAGAGCGATTTCTTCGACTGGTTTTCCTTCGACGACTGATATGGGTACGGCGATGAAGGTTGTAGAATAAGTAGGGACTGAGCGAAAGCCGGAATGGTTCGATCCGGTGAGCGAGGATTGGCAACTGGACCGGCGCTATGAGGAATTACTTGAGGAGGAGCAGGGGAATCAATATGAGGCAGCCAGGCGGTTGATTGAGGAGGTGAGTCCGAGGAAGGGTGGGAGCATCGGCGAATTGGCGGAGGAGCTGCGCGAATTGGTAAAATAGAGGCGCCGTTTAACGGGTGATGATGGAAAAAGCTATTCATGGTCGATTGGAGAATTGTGATGGCAGAGAACAAGACCCAGCAAAATGACGCCAGCGTGACCGCGTTCCTGGATGGCGTGGCGAATGAGAGACGCCGGCAGGATGGCTATGCTGTTATGGCGTTGATGGAGAAAATCACCGGCCTCGAGCCCAAGATGTGGGGGGATGCGATTATCGGCTTCGGCAGCCAGCACTATCGTTATGCCAGCGGGCGTGAAGGCGATATGCCGCTGGTGGCATTTTCACCCCGGAAGCAAAGCCTGACCCTGTATATTACGATGGGATTTGATGGATACCAGGATTTGTTGGACCGGTTGGGAAAGCATCAGACCAGCAAAGCCTGCCTGTACATCAACCGGCTGTCGGATGTGGACCTGGCGGTGCTGGAAGAGCTGATTGCTCGCTCGCTACAGGCGTGAAGGATTGGTCAAAAACACTGTCAGAAAGTCGATCAGGGATGGATAAATCGCCACAGCCAAGATCCTGGATGATGCGCCTGGGCAATTGGGTGGGAGAATTTTGGGCGGCACTGCGCAACACGCCAGAAGCGTTTCGGCTGGTGTGGTCATCCAGCCGGGCGGCTGCCGTGGTTGGGATCAGCCTGACTGTCGTCGCGGCGACGCTGCCGGCGGCGCAAGCCTGGGCTGGCAAACTGATTATTGACTCGGTGGTGAGCGCTGCGAACCAGGGCATGGAGCCCATGGCCGGGTTGCGTGCCGTCTTGCCGTACCTCGGGCTGGAGTTTGGCCTGGTGCTGGTGGGTGCATTGGTCAGCCAGGCGCGCTCCCTCTCCGACCGCGTCTTGCAATCGCAGTTGACCAACCACATCAACAGCCTGGTCATTCGCAAGGCGATCAGCCTGGACTTGCAATTTTTTGAGAATCCGATCTTCTACGATACCTTGCAGAACGCCCGCCGCCAGGCAGATACTAGTGCATTGAGCATTGTCAACGCCACGCTTCAGATGGTCCAGCAGGTGATCACGCTAATTTCCCTGGTCGTCTTGCTGGTGGGCTTCAGCCCCTGGTTGGCGGTGCTGGTCTTCCTGGCAGCGATCCCGTCCTTTTTCTCGCAATCGCAATATGCCGAGCGTGCTTTCCGGGCGGTTACCCGGCGGGCTCCAGAATCACGCCTGTTAAACTACCTGGAAACGCTGCTGACGGGGAATGAATCGGTCAAGGAGATCAAGCTGTTTGGGCTGGGCGAACCGCTGCTCAAACGCTACCAGGAGCTGTTCACCCGCTTTTACCTGGAAGACCGCGCCATTGCCGAGCGGCGTACGCTGGCGGGGCTGGGCTGGGGGATTCTGTCCAACCTGGCTTATTATGGAAGCTATGCCTGGATTGTGCTGCGCACCGTGGCCGGCCGGCACAGCCTGGGAGATATGACCATGTTCCTGGCGCTCTTCCGCCAGTCGCAGAGCTCGATCCGCACGCTGCTCGACAGCCTGAACCGGTTGTATGAGAGCAATCTGTTCCTGGATAACTTGATCACGTATCTGAAGCTGGAGCCGTTGCTGGTTTCGCCGGAAAACGGACTTCCTGCTCCCGCGCCCATCCGCCAGGGGATCGAGTTCAGGCAGGTTTCGTTCTGCTATCCCGGTTCTGATGTTTACGTGCTGCGCGATATCAACTTGCACATCCAGCCTGGCGAGCGGATCGCGCTGGTGGGCTTGAACGGGGCCGGAAAGACGACCTTGATCAAGCTACTCACCCGGCTGTACGATCCGAGCGAGGGACAGATCCTGTTGGATGGGGTGGACCTGCGGGCGTATGACCTGGCCAGCCTGCACCAGCGGATTGGGGTTATTTTCCAGGATTTCGTGCGGTACCAGTTCACCGTGCGGGAAAATATCGGCTTCGGCCAGGTGGATGCGCTGGATGACCTGGAGCGGGTGAAGGATGCGGCGGCGCGCGGCGGCGCCAGTGAGGTAATTGAGGGCATGCCCAAGGGGTATGACACCATGCTGGGACGGCGCTGGGAGAAAGGGCTGGAGCTGTCAGGGGGGCAGTGGCAGAAAATTGCTCTGGCGCGCGCCTTCATGCGCAAAGCGGAAGTGCTGGTACTGGACGAGCCTACTTCTGCGCTGGACGCAGAGGCGGAGTATGAAGTCTTCCAGCGCTTCGGCGAGTTGATCGAAGACCGGATTGCCGTGCTCATCTCGCATCGTTTTTCGACGGTGCGCATGGCAGACCGCATTGTGGTGCTGTCTGCCGGGAAGATCATCGAGCTGGGCAGCCACGCCGAGCTGATCGAGCTGGATGGCGCTTATGCGCGCCTGTTCAATTTACAGGCGGAAGGGTATCGATAGGGGGTGAGGCGGTACCCAGGCGGCCGATTGGGAGGGTTTACCTGCCCACATCGGGCTCAGGGCAGCAGGGGCCAGCGAATATAGGCGACCAGGACGAGCAGGACCAGGAGGAGCAAGTTCACAGTAGCTTCGCTGGTCTCGCGGCGTTGGGTGTGAAACGTGGCGGCCATGAACATGAGCATGGCCAGGCCGGCGGCCGCGATGGGGGTCAGCCAGGGGTAGAGGCCGGTTGCGACGGGCAGAATCAGCCCCAGGGCGCCGAGGATTTCGAAGATGCCGATGATCTGGACGAGAGGGCGCGGTATTTCCCTGGCCCATTTAAATCGATCGCGCGCTTGATCAACCCGAAAAGCCCGGATCACACCGGTGAGTAAAAAGACGATCGCTAAGATAATTGAAAAGACCCACTCCAGTCCTTGCATGCGCCGTTTTCCTTTCAGGTGGTGTAGCCAAGCGGGGTAAACGGGGATAGTATACTCTGTTTTGGCTGTATCCTGGGTTCGCGACCCGGGTGATGGCGGGGGTCATAGCAGATTTGAGGCGGTTATGTTATGATGCGCACAGGATTGGCCTGAGGAGGTGACCGGTGGGACAGCCTGAGTCGAACAGCCGCCCGGTAGATGGGCGAGAGGAGATGCCAGCAGGGGGAGTGCAGCTCGAGCTGTTCGGCGCGTTTCGCCTGCGCCAGGCTGGCCAGCCGGTGGCAGGTTTTGAGCATGCCCGGCTGCAACAGGCCCTGGCCTACCTGGTGCTACAACGGGCTGCCCCGATCTCGCGCCAACAATTGGCCTTCCTTTTCTGGCCGGATACGACAGACCAGCAGGCGCTGAAGAACTTGCGCACCTTGCTCAGCCGGTTACGCCAGGCGCTGCCGGAGGCGGATCGTTTCCTGGAGATCACCGCCCAGACGGTCCAGTGGCGACCCGAGGCGCCGTTCAGCCTGGACGTGGCCGAGTTTGAGGCGGCCCTGGGACGGGCAGCCACGGCG
>JAYRWF010000041.1:0-3744 GCA_041918195.1 Anaerolineales bacterium | reverse complement strand
GCAATTTGGTTTAAAAGAATTTTCGGCTATACAAAGGTGCTGAAACGAGCGTATTTTGGGTTCCAGTGTACGTCACGAAAATACACCCGGACTGCTTCTTGATCCCCTTCTTCCAGAAGCTGGAGCATCTGCCAGTGTTCCTGGTTCATTTTCTTCAACATCCCACCCACATCATCGATCGGCACCTGGAAGTGATATTCCTTGTGCATGAAGAATTTTTTTAACGTTTCTACAATTCGGATCAAGTCATCATTACCACTGGCGAGTAGAATTTGACGATGAAACTGGTATTGGAGCTGATGATAGCGGGCGTGGTTTTCCTCGCTCAATGCCTGATCCATCTCCCTGGCCAGCCGGCGCAGCTCGGTTAAATCCAGGCTACCCGGACGCTCTAGAGCTGCTACCGCCCCCATTGCTTCCAGGTTGCCGATAATCTGGTAAATATTACGAACCCGTTCAAGATCCAACTCACGGATGAAGAAACCACGCCGGGGGAGATGCTCGATGTACCCTTCGCTACTCAACTGCATCAGCGCTTCACGCACCGGGGTGCGGCTGATCTCTAACGCAGCGCAGATGCTGGCTTCGTTGATGCTCTCATTTGGCCGTAGTTTACCGCTGGTGATCTGATCGGAGATGTAGCCATAGACAACATCTTTCAGGGATTGGTAGGCTACCATAGGTTTCCTACCTCCCGGCTGTTCTTTCCAGGTGAATCGTAGATCCGATGGACACGGGCGTTGATCTGGCAGGTAACTTCATAGGTGATCGTATTGAGCTGAGCCGCCCATTCATCACAGGTGATTTCCTGTTCTCCGCTCTTGCCAATTAAGACCACTTCGTCGCCTACACGCACATCGCTCTCCAAGCCCAGGTTGACCATGCTCTGGTCCATGCACACCCGTCCCACCACGGGGTAAGAACGCCCACGGATGAGAACCCGGCCGCGATTTGAAAACAGGCGATTGAATCCATCGGCGTAACCAGCCGGGATGGTAGCAATCCAGGTGTCCTCGGGCGCTACCCATGTTCGCCCATACCCGATGCTTGTCCCGGCTGGCACTTTCTTAATGAAAGATACCCGGGTCAAGAAGCTTAACCCAGGTTTGAGCGGGATGCTGCGCGGTGTTCCTGGATCTGGATAGAAACCGTAGATCATAATCCCCGGCCGGACCAGGTCCAACCAGCCGGGGGGATGGGCCAGGACGCCGCCCGAATTGGCGCAGTGTACCAAATCCACCCGCCGGCCCAGGGCAGCCTGAATACCCTCCACGGTCAGCTTGAAGCGGTCAACCTGGGCTAGAGTATAGGTAGGATCTCGGTCGTCGCTGACAGGGAGATGTGTGAAGACGCCTTCCAGGCGCAAGGCGGGACAGTTACGCTCCATATGAAGAGCTAACCCCGGCGCTGCCTCCGGTACGACACCAATTCGCCCCATCCCGGTATCCACCTTGAGATGGACAGAAGCCGGCAGATTTATTGCTTCACACACTTGTTGCAAAGCGTCAATATTTTCCCGCTCGCAGACCGCCAGGGTTAGCCGGTTGCGAACGGCTGCTTCCATTTCCTCAGGAAAAGCTGGGCTGAACTTCAATACCGGCAGCTCGATTCCCGCCTTGCGCAGTTCCAGACCTTCGGGTACAGTGGCCACTCCCAACCAATCGACGCCGATTTTCTCTGCCAGGCGGGAGACTTCGACCGCCCCATGCCCATAAGCGTTCGCCTTCACCGCAATCAGTAACTTGCGCTGTGCTCCAATCGCCTGGCGGATCCCTTCCAGGTTGAAGCGAATATGATCCAGATGAACCCGGACATGCGTTTGGTAGAGCATAGACGCCTTTCAGGCCAGACGAGCCGGCTTAGCCGTAACGCTGCATAAAGCGCTCCATCCGGTGCAGCGCTTCTTCGATTTTTTCATACGCCGTCGCATACGAGCAGCGCACAAACCCTTCCCCACCCGCTCCAAATGCTGAGCCAGGGATTACGGCGACACGCTCTTCTTCGAGCAACTTTTGAGCAAAGGTATCTTCATCCATGCCACTGGCGCGGATGTTCGGGAAGGCATAAAACGCGCCGCGCGGCTCAAATGTAGCCAGGCCAAGCGCGTTCATCCCGCCAACAATCAGCTTCCTGCGCCGGTCGTACTCAGCCACCATCTCGTCGACATAAGCCTGCCCATGCAGCAGCGCTTCCAGGGCAGCATCCTGGGCTGTGGTCGGGGCGCACATAATCGTGTACTGGTGGATGCGCAGTAAGGCCTGCATGAATTCTTCAGGACCGGCGGCATAACCCACCCGCCAACCCGTCATGGCATAATCCTTCGAAAAGCCGCCCAGCAGGAGCGTGCGTTGGCGGGCGCCTGGCAGAGTAGCCACACAGACATGCGGAAGGCCATAGACCAACTGGTCATAGATCTCGTCTGAAATGATCATCAGATCATATTTTTCTGCAATTTCCACGATTTCCGTCAGGACCTGGCGAGAGGTCACTGCACCAGTCGGGTTGTTGGGATAACCGAGCAAGATTGCCTTAGTGCGAGGGGTGATTGCCGCTTCGATCTCAGCGGGGACAGGCTCAAACTGGTTCTCCATCCGGCTGGGGATTTCAACTGGCACACCGCCCGCCAGGATCACTTCGGCCTGGTAAGCCACAAAACAAGGCGTAGGAATAATGACTTCTTCGCCCGGGTTGAGCAAGGCAGTCAGGGCCAGGTATAAGGCTTCAGAAACGCCAACGCTGATCACCAGCTCGTCCTTGGGGTCATAGGAGATGCCATAAAGGCGGTTCAGATGATCCGAAAGCGCCCGACGCAGCTCCAGAGTGCCTGAATTAGAAGTGTAATGAGTCTGGCCGCTCTGCAGCGAGCGAATACCGGCCTGTAGAATTGATTCTGGAGTCGTGAAATCAGGCTCGCCGATACCCAGCGAGATGACATCTTTCATGGTCGCGACGATATCGAAAAACTTGCGGATGCCAGATGGTTTCAGGGTCGCAACTCTTTCAGCCAGGTAGCGTGGTTTGGTCGTCGAATTCATTTTTTCTCCTTTTTCTTATCCTTTTAGAACGACTTTTTGTACGTATGGCGACGTCGTAGCCGCCAGTAATGAACCATAGCTGGGGAAGAATGCAATCTCATCGCCCAAACGAACTTCGTTGACGGCTTCTTCCACATCAAGGACCAGGTGGTCGCTGCTGCCTCCCAAGACAATGATACCAGGATCTTCGGGGGTAATACCATCTACGACCACATCCTGCCGGCCTATATTGCAGATGGCCCGCTTACGAATTCCTCGATCCACAAATTCGATTGTACTGCCAAAGGCGTCCTGGCCGCGCGGGCCGATCGGAACCGAGGGCTTGCGCTCTACTTCAACCACTTCGGCAACGATCCGGATGGTATCCTGGCGGGTCCCCGGCCAAGGGTTGCGATCAAGCACGTTTCGTCCTAAGGTGATCGCCTCGCCAATTCGAAAGTGGTTGATCTCCGTTGGCATCCCGCCGGAAGCCAGCAAAGGCAGGTTGGCGCTATTGCCACCAGAGATCAGGTTGAGTTCCAAACCGGTCGCCTTCCGACAGGCATTGCGAATATCGACCAGCATTTGCATGTTCTCATGGGTCGGAATGACCCCGCCATAACAGGCCAGGTTGGCCCCCAGGCCGACAATCTCGATCCTGGGGAATTTCATTGCTTCGCGTACCACAGAGACCACCCGATCAGGCCAGACACCTTCGCGCAGGTCGCCG
>JAYRWF010000040.1:0-2477 GCA_041918195.1 Anaerolineales bacterium | reverse complement strand
GGTCCAGGCGCTGCTGACGTCCCTGCGCGCCGCGTATATGGACCAGCAAACCCTCGACCAGCGCGTCACGGTGGTGGTTTCCGGCGCACTCAGCCTGGCTTCCCTGACCGTTGGCGAGTCTTCGCCTTTCCGCGGCATCGCCCGGCGGGTATTTGTGCGCGACCTTTCTCAGGAAGACAGCCTGTCCTTGATTTGCGCCATCCTTGCAGACCTGGGGGTTGATCTGACACCGCTGGCCCAAGAGCGCCTGCTGACTGCCGCTTCCGGCGACCCGTACCTGATCTTTCGCCTCGCCAGGCGTAGTGCTGAGCTGGTTCGCAGCATGGAAAAGTTCCGCTTGCGAGCGGCTAACATCCGCAGAATCACGCGTGAGTTCTTGCGCGATGAGGTCTACCAGTACGCCCCCTTGCTTGAAGCAGCCCACCTGATCGAAGAAGATCCTGACCTGGTGCGATGTATACTTCTGCTTTTGGAGCATGAAAGCGTAGCCCGCTCCGAGCTGCCCTTACCGCTTTCGCCCGATCTTGACCCGCTCTACTTGACCGGGGTCGTGGATCAAGTCAGCGAGCATGCCTATCGTTTGCAGAACGAGATTTACCGCCAATTCTTGCAGCGCTATTTTTCTCCCGGACGGGTTGGCCACATGCTGGCGATGACTGGCCGTTGGGACCAGGCGATTGACCAACTCGAGCTGGCAGTTCACCAGGGTGACCGGCAATCGCATTCCGAGCTGCTCCCGGCGATCATCAACTCGATTTACGCGGCCCTGGACATCCGCCAGGCAGCTCATTTCATCACGCGAGGCCTATCAGCTGCCTTTGATGTTCGTGAAGCGCGTGTCTGGTATGCTCCGCCCCAGGAAAACCGGCTCCGCCTGGTAGGGGAGTGGGGATCGCCGGTCGATGAAAGCCAATGGGCCAACCCGGAGATGCTGTTGGGGGCCGACCGCCTGGAAGCGCGCGCCTATCGTTATGGTCAGGTGATGCGCGGCCCGGAGAGCAGCGGCCTAGCAATGCGTGCCATCCCGCTGGTGGTTCCAGGGCGCTCACCGGTGGGCGTCGTTACGGTTTGGAGCGAGTGGTCTGATCGCCGGTTTATTGAGCAGCGCGAACGGGACCTGCATCTATTGGGATTCTTACGCCAGGCTGCCCGAGCGCTTCAATCGGTGGGTATGCGCCGCCAGGAGCTGATCCTGGCCGGCCGTCTGCAGGCCAGCCTGCTGCCCGAGTCGGCGCCGCTCTTGCCGGGCTGGCAGTTGGCTGCTTTTTGGCGCCCGGCGCGCGAAACCTCGGGTGATTTCTACGATTTCATCCCTTTACCAGGCGGCAAACTTGGCCTGGTGATTGCTGATGTGGTGGATAAAGGTATGGGAGCGGCCTTGTTTATGGCCCTCAGCAGGACTTTAATGCGCACCTTTGCCGGCGAGTCGCCTGATCACCCGGAACAAGTCTTGCTGGCAGTAAACCAGCGCATGCTTTCTGATGCAGAAGCCGGGCACTTTGTGACCCTGTTTTACGGGATTTTAGATACCCAGAATAACCGCTTGCTTTATTGCAATGCCGGACATAACCCGCCCTATTTCCTGAAGCGTATCGATGGCGGCTCAGGCGCTCCTCAAATGCTATCAAAAACTGGCCCAGCCCTGGGTGTCTTCGTCGATGGCGCCTGGTACAGGGCTGAGTTGCGTTTTGAGCCGGGCGACCTGCTCATGTTGTACACCGATGGCGTCCTGGACGCGCTCAATCACCATCGCCAGAGCTTTGGTGAAGCGCGGATGTTAGACGCCATCCAGCGCCTGGTTCACCCTTCTGCTCAGGATGTGCAGGATGCCCTGATATCCAGCGTGCGAGCTTTTACCGGCGACGAGCCGCAGTATGATGATATCACTTTGATGACGGTATTAAGACAGAGGTAATTGATGAGAATCCTGGCGGTAATTTCGGGCGAGTATGGCGCCCGGCATGTGCGCAATATTCGCGAAAATGGCCCGGTCCACTGGCAGGTCGAAACCTGGCAATCGCCGGCAATTTTCCCCCTGGTTATTGATTATCCGGAAGACTACCTGCCAGCTGAACTACCGCCCGCCGACCTGATCTTATCTTTTGCTGAACACAAGGGAGTGGCTGAGTTACTCCCCGACCTGGCACAGATGACCGGCGCCAAGGCGGTTATTGCAGCGATCGATAGCGAAGGCTGGCTACCGCGCGGCCTGGCGCGCCAGTTGCGCGGCTGGCTGGACCGGATCGGTGTGGCAGTCGCCACTCCCAAGCCGCTTTGCTCACTAACAGAATACGATTATGGGCTGGCCCGGCGGGAGAGAATCCGTTATGATCATCCTTTAATCGCTGAATTCGCTCGCTATTTTGGCCAGCCCGAATTGAAACTGGAAGTCGATCCCGAGACACGCCTGATCACGGCTGCCCGAGTAGAGCGGGATGCTGTCTGCGGTTGTGCGCGTTTCGCCGCCCAGCGCCTGG
>JAYRWF010000039.1:0-3756 GCA_041918195.1 Anaerolineales bacterium | reverse complement strand
GCAGAGATGGCGGACGGCTTTGACCTATCGGTGGTATTTAACACCGACTTGTTCAACGCGGATACCATCCAGCGTTTGCTGCGCCACCTGGAGACTTTGCTGGAGGCAGCCACAGCCAATCCGGAGCAACCGATCGCCTTGCTGCCAATTTTGCCCCAAGATGAACGGCGCCTGGTGCTTGAAACCTGGAACGAGACAAGCTCGGTGGACTGGTCAGGTGCAGATCGAAAAGACTATCGGATCCACGATTTCCTCAAGCTGTGGGCCGAGAAGACCCCCGATGCCCAGGCAGTTATCTTGCCAGGGTTAGAGAGCAAGCCTGGGCTTGCTCTGAGCAGCCAGGGCGTCAGCCGAATTGCCCAATTAACCTATCGGGAGCTAGATGACCTATCCGAGCGGTTGGCTGGCCTGCTCCGCCAACATATCACCCAACCAGATCAAGTGGTTGGCGTATTCATGGAACGCTCGACTGAGTTGGTCGCAGCTTTATTTGGTATTTTGAAAGCTGGTGGCGCCTATCTGCCCTTGGATCCAAATGCACCCCAGGAGCGGCTGGGGTTTATTATCGAGGACGCCTCGAGCCTCTCTCCGGAAGGGAAGCTAGTCATCCTGACTCACAGCCGCCTGGTCGACAGGCTGGTGGGGATCCCGGCAAAAGTCCTGGCATTGGATGAGTGGCTGGACAATCCATCAGAACCTTCCAGCCTTGGCCTGCATTTGCCCGACAATTCGCAGGTGAAACCGGATAACCTGGTTTACATGACCTACACCTCTGGCTCAACTGGTCAATCCAAGGGTGTCATGGTCGAGCACCGCAGCCTGGTTAACGCGTACCTGGCCTGGGAAGAATCTTATCATTTGACGCCTGGTGAATCTCATCTGCAAATGGCGAATTTCACCTTCGATGTTTTCTCTGGCGACCTGGTCCGAGCGCTCTGTTCAGGGGGGAAGCTGGTTCTATGCCCGCGCGAATGGTTGCTCTCAGCCGATCGCCTATTTGAGTTGATGTTGGCTGAGGGGATCACCATCACCGAGTTTGTGCCCGCGGTTTTGCGTAACCTGGCACAATATCTTGAAAAAACCGGCCAGCGCTTGGATTTCATGCGGTTACTGGCCTGCGGCTCAGATAGTTGGTATGTCGGCGAATACCGGAAGTTCCAAAACTTGATTGGAAAACAGACCCGTCTGGTGAACTCGTTTGGGCTGACTGAAGCGACCATTGATAGCACCTTTTTTGAAGGCTCAACCAGTCACCTATCTGTCGAGCAGCTAGTCCCGATTGGCCGGCCTTTTGCCAATACCAAGCTGTTCATCCTGGATGCTTACCGCCAGCCTTGCCCGATCGGGATTCCCGGAGAACTGTATATCGGCGGGATTGGGCTGGCGCGTGGTTACCATAACCGCCCGGACTTGAACGAAGAAAGGTTTATCCAGAACCTGTTTCCGGTTTCAGCTCTATCGCGATTGTATAAAACCGGGGACTCAGCCCGCTACCTGCCGGATGGAAACATAGAATTTCTTGGTCGCCTCGATGATCAATTAAAAATTCGTGGCTTCCGGATCGAACCCGGAGAAATCGAGGCCGCTTTAGGATCTTATCCCAAGATCAAGGAAGCTGCTGTCGTGGCGGTTGAGGTCTCCATCGATGATAAGCGACTGGCCGCTTATCTGGTCGCTGATCCGGATGTCCTCGGGCAGGATTCAGTCCCAACTACCGGCGAACTACGCCGGTACCTTCAGGACCGTTTACCAGATTACATGGTTCCGGCGGTGTTCATCTTTGTTGATGCGCTACCGTTGAACGCGAGCGGTAAGGTCGATCGACGGGCTTTGGCGGAGATGCAAGGTATTGATTGGTCCGAGCGGGTACTGGTCACCGAGTATGTTGCGCCACGCACCCCAATTGAGGAAACCCTGGTGGATATTTGGACCCAGGTCTTGGGTGTCCAGCAAATCGGCATTTACGACAATTTCTTCGAATTGGGCGGCCATTCTTTATTAGCCACACAATTAATTTCCCGCGTCCGCGAAATTTTTTCCGTGGACTTGCCGCTCCGCAACTTATTTGAGTCCCCGACGATCTTGACCCTGGCTGAGAACATCAATGCCTTCCGCCAGGCGCAGGCTGGTGGGCGGGATAGCCTGGGTGGGTTGGGGTTGGTTGAAGCGCCGCCGATGCTTCCTTTGCCGCGTGACCCGGTCAGCAGGCTACCGGCGGGACCTGTACCACTTTCCTTTGCTCAGCAGCGGTTGTGGTTCCTCGATCAGTTGGAACCCGACAGCCCGTTTTACAACCTCCCTGAAGCCGTCCGATTGACGGGGAATTTAGATGAGCAAATCCTGGAAAAGTGTTTAAACGAGGTAGTACGTCGTCATGAAGCCTTACGTACCACGTTTCAGGTCAAGGATGGCATTCCGATCCAGGTCGTCGCTCCTAAGACGCAATCCTTCCGAATCCAAAAATCCGACCTGACTCGCCTCCCACCTGGTGAACGCGAACCCGCAGCCATGGAGATCGCCCGCCAGGAGGCTCAAAAGCCCTTTAATCTGGCCAGTGGCCCGTTGCTTCGAGCCTGCCTGGTGCGCCTGGCCCCCGAAGATCACCTGGTTGTCTTGACCATGCATCATATTGTTGGCGATAACTGGTCTTCAAATATCCTGATCCAGGAAGTTGCTATCCTTTATGATGCCTTCACCAATGGCCGCCCGTCGCCCCTGCCAGAGCTACCGATCCAGTATACCGATTTTTCTGCCTGGCAACGTGCCTGGCTCCAGGGCGAGGTACTCCAGGAACAAATCGATTACTGGAAAAAGCAATTAATCGGTTTACCACCGATACTTGAGCTGCCAACAGACCGGCCACGCCCTGCGATGCAAACCTTCAATGGAGACTTCCGGACTGTTGCGCTTCCGGTGGATCTGTCTGCCAGGCTGCGCAGCTTGAGCCAATCGCATAGCGCAACCTTGTTTATGACCTTGCTGGCGGCATTTAATGTGTTGCTCTATCGCTATACGGGCCAGGAAGATATCAGTGTTGGCTCACCGATTGCTAACCGTACGCGAGGCGAGGTGGAAAGCCTGATCGGTTTCTTTGTCAATACCCTGGTCTTTCGCGGTGATTTATCCGGGCAACCGAGCTTTTCGGAACTCCTAGGCCGGATCCGGGAGACCGCGCTTGGCGCATTTGCTCATCAAGACTTGCCTTTTGAGATGGTTGTGGACGCACTCCAACCCGAGCGAAACCTGAGTCATAGCCCCTTGTTCCAGGTGATGTTTGCTCTGCAAACCACAGCCCGAACCGCGGTGACTTTACCCGCCTCGGGTTTGAAGCTGGGTCCGGTAGATTCGCATAGCGGCACATCCAAGTTCGACCTGACTTTGTTCATGATGGATGATGGCAGCCAGATCAGCGGGGCGCTAGAATTTAATACCGATCTGTTTGATGTAGCAACGATCGAGCGAATGCTTGGTCATTTTCATAATTTGCTAGCTAGCCTGGTGGATCAACCTGATCTTCCGGTAGGGAGCCTGGAATTGCTCAGCACGGCTGAGCGCCAGCAAATCCTGTACGATTGGAATCAGACCGCCGCTCCGATACCAGATGACAAATGCGCTCATCATCTTTTTGAAGACCAGGTTATTCGTACGCCTGGTTTACCGGCAGTGTTCTTTAGCAGCTCACAGCCAGGTGGGAGCGACCAATCCTGGTCTTATCATGAGCTCAACCAGCGCGCAAACCGGTTGGCTCATGCACTC